>CAIXZI010000716.1 GCA_903923915.1 uncultured Bacteroidota bacterium | reverse complement strand
TTTGGTAATTGCATCACTAACTTCGTTTGCTTTACCTAAGCCATAGCCTACAACGCCTTTTTCATTACCTACTACAACAATTGCAGCAAAACTAAAATGGCGACCACCTTTTGTAACTTTTGTTACACGGTTTACAGCTACGAGTTTATCTTTAAGCTCAATATCTGTTGTTTTTACTCTTTTTACTATTTCTTTTGACATTATATTCGCTTGTTAATTTTGTTTTCCGAGCTCATGTATTCGCTTCGCTCGGCTCTTTTATTCTTTATGAAAAATTAGAACTTCAATCCACCTTCTCTTGCGCCTTCTGCAAGTGATTTAACACGACCATGATATAAGTAACCACCACGGTCAAAAACAACTGCTTCGATGCCTGCTGCTTTTGCTTTTTGTGCAATTGCTTTACCTACTTGATGGCTAATTTCAACTTTGTTACCTGTAGCTTTAAAGTCTTTTTCCATAGAGCTTGCAGCTGCAATAGTTTTTCCGGTTTTGTCATCTACCAATTGTGCGTAAATTGCTAAATTGCTACGAAACACACACAGACGAGGCATTTGAGCTGTACCTGAAATACGCTTTCTAATTCTTCTTTTAATGCGTTGTCTTCTTTCTAATTTTGTAAGTCCCATTTTATTAAATATTTTGAATTATAATCTTAATTATTATTTACCTGCTGATTTACCTGCTTTACGACGTAAAATCTCACCCGTAAATTTAATACCTTTTCCTTTGTATGGTTCAGGTTTACGTAATGAACGTATTTTTGCAGCTACTTGGCCAATAAGTTGTTTGTCCATACTTTCTAAAATAACTTTAGGGTTCTGTCCTTTTTCAGCGGTAGTTGTAACTTTAATTTCAACCGGTAATTCAAATGTAATGTTGTGAGAGTAACCTAAAGTTAAATCTAACAAATTGCCTTTGTTTGTAGCACGGTATCCCACACCTACAAGCTCTTGCTCTGTTTTATATCCCTCAGATACACCAATAACCATATTGTTTATTAACGCACGTGTTAAGCCATGTAAAGCTTTGTGACGTTTTTGTTCAGTTGGACGGCTAACTAAAATTTTACCATCTTCAACTTTTACTGTAATATCTAAATCAAACGTTTGAGTAAGTGAACCTTTTGCACCTTTAACGGTTACATGGTTTTTATCAATTTTAATTTCAACGCCTTTCGGCAATTCTATCGGTAAGTTTCCTATACGTGACATGATTTTTTCCTCCTATCAGATTAATAAATATAACATAAAACTTCTCCACCAATGTGCTGTTTTTTGGCTTCTTTATCTGTCATAATACCTTTTGAGGTTGACAAGATAGCTACACCTAAACCATTCATTACGCGAGGCAATTTTTCAGAACCGGCATACTTGCGTAAACCTGGAGATGAAACTCTGTCTAAACCTCTGATAGCAGATTGTTTTGTTTCTGGGTGGTACTTAAGCGCTATTTTAATTAGCCCTTGTTTGTTTTCGGTATCTTCAAATTTGAAGTTAAGAATGTAGCCTTTTTCTAAAAGAATTTTTGTGATTTCTTTTTTTAAGTTTGAAGCAGGAATTTCTACAATTCTGTGATTTGCTTTGATTGCATTCCTAACGCGGGTTAGGTAATCTGCGATGGTGTCTGTCATTTTTTGTTTTTTAGTATCTTATCTCGCCAAGCAAGATAATTATACGGTTATTTTTTATTTTCAGTTGTCTAAGTTCTATTTTAGAAGCTACATTTTGTAACACCCGGTATTAACCCATTAAGAGCCATTTCGCGGAAAGTTACACGGCTGATGCCAAATGTACGCATATATCCTCTAGGTCGGCCAGTTAATTTACAACGATTACGTTGTCTAACAGGAGAAGAGTTTTTAGGAAGTTTTTGTAACTCATCCCATTTGCCTTCTGCCTTAAGTGTAGCGCGTCTTTCAGCGTAAAGGTCTCCAAGTTTTTTCCTTTTCACCTCGCGGGCTTTCATTGATTCTTTTGCCATCTCTTATTTTATTTTTTAAACGGAAATCCGAATTCTGTTAATAATGCTTTTGCTTCAGTATCGTTTGGAGCAGATGTTACAAAGGTAATATCCATTCCGTTAAGTTTGCTAACTTTATCAATATCTATTTCAGGGAAGATAATTTGCTCAGGAATACCTAACGTGTAGTTACCATGTCCGTCAAAACCTTTAGCGTTAATCCCTTTAAAATCGCGGATACGTGGTAAAGATGCAGATACTAAACGATCTAAAAACTCATACATCGTGTTGCCGCGTAATGTAACACGTACACCAATCGCAACTCCTTTACGAAGTTTAAAGTTTGAAATATCTTTTGTTGAATACGTTGGTACAGCTTTTTGACCAGTAATAGTAGTCATTTCTTTTACCGCGTTTTCAATCATTTTTTTATCAGATACGGCCTCACCTACCCCTTGGTTGATACAAATTTTTTCCAATTTTGGAACTTGCATCACGCTACGGTATTTGAATTGATCTTTTAGGGCAGGAATAATTTCTGCTTTGTACCTGGTTTTAAGCCTTGGTATATAGTTTGTTGTTGCCATCTTTCTTACTTAATTACTTCTTTTGTTTTTTTAGAAATTCTTACCAGTTTACCGGTTTTTTCGTCTGCTTTTCTACCAACACGAACTGTTTTGCCACCTTCAACTAACATCACGTTAGAAATGTGTACAGCACCTTCTTGTTTTACAATACCACCTTGTGGGCTTTTTGCATTTGGTTTTGTGTGTTTAGAAATCATGTTAACACCTTCAACCAATACACGGTCTTTTTTGGTAATAATTTCCAAAATTTTACCTTCTTGTCCTTTAGACTCACCAGAGATAACTCTAACAGTATCTCCTTTTTTTAATTTAAACTTTTTCTCTGCCATTTTCTTTGTATTAAAGCACTTCTGGTGCTAATGAAATGATTTTGCTGTATTGTTTTTCGCGTAATTCACGAGCCACCGGACCAAAAATACGTGTTCCGCGTAATTCGTCTGTAGCATTTAATAACACACAAGCGTTGTCATCAAAGCGAATGTATGAACCATCAGCTCTGCGAATTTCTTTTTTAGTGCGTACTACTACCGCTTTTGATACGATACCTTTTTTTACGTTGCCTGAAGGCAATGAATGTTTTACCGTAACAACAATTTTATCTCCAACAGAAGCAT
>CAIXZI010000715.1 GCA_903923915.1 uncultured Bacteroidota bacterium | reverse complement strand
TAGGTATGTTTCAAATAAAAAAGATGATTTTATACTTAAATTAAAACTAAATCCTTTCTTAGGCTCAATTTCCTCTTCCATTAGCTACAAATAAATAATCTTTATTTAGATTACGAATATACCAAATATAAAACTTCTTTTCAATTAGCAAAGGCGATTACTTCACCAACCTAAACTCGGCTCGTCTGTTTAGTTTGTATTCATCCTCTGTACAAGGCACTTCGTCGGTACATTTGTTTACCGGGTTTTTCTCGCCAAACCAATCTACTTGTTTTACGCGTTTTGTATCAAAGCCTTTTTGCTTTAAATAATGTATAACAGCTTTGGCACGCCTTTCTGATAGCGCTTGGTTATATGCCGCAGAACCTCTGGCATCGCTGTACGCAGATATTTCTATGATAGCATCTTTATGCTCGCTAAGTGTTTTTATATTTCGTTCAACGGCTTGTATGGCTACTTCGTTTAAAGTAGATTTATCGTATCCAAAATAAACAGGCTCTAAACCAAAGGTGTTGGTAGCTAATTGTACTGGTTTAGTTACAACCACTATATTTTTTTCGTAACTCAAATAACTATCATCTGTTTTCTGAGCTTCTACACGCACTTTATACGCACCTTCTTTTGCAAAGGTATAATTTGCACTATTGGTATGTTCAGCTAAAATAGAATCGTTTATACCCCAGTTATATGCTTTTAATTCTGATGGGGGTGTTTTTGCTGATTGCACTAAAAAATTTACCGGTTGATTTATGTATATAGTATCGGGGGCTGTAAAACTTATCATGCCCTGTATGTCAGATGCGTATGTTTCAAACGGTGCACGTAGATAAGTAATTTCGTAAATATCCATATCACCATAGCCACCTGCTCTTGATGACGAAAAATAACCATGAGTTTCGTTAGCGTTAATAGTCATATATATATCATCTCCGGCACTATTAAAAGGCAAGCCCATGTTTTCAGGAGCGCTCCAATTTGTTCCGTCAAAGGTGCTTTTATACATATCGTAGCCACCAAAACCTTTACCGCCTTTTGATGAAAAATACAATGTTTTACCATCTTCGCTTATAAACGGACTTTCTTCATCCTGCCTGCTATTAATAGCATCTCCTAAATTTGCCACATTTGCCCAAACACCATTAGCTTGTAATTCGGCTTTATATAAATCAAGCCCACCTTTACCGCCTTTTCTCTCGCTCGAAAAATAAATTAGTTTGCCATCTTTACTCATAGAAAGGTGGTTTTGAAAAATATTTTCGTTTACCGTAGTATCTAATTCTTTTGGTGCGCTCCAGGTATTATTCTTTAAATCAGATTCGTATATTTTATTTTTACGATAAGTGAAAAATTTGTCTCCGTTATACGACATTGATATAACCGATTCGTGGTCTTTTGTAGTGTTTGTAATTTCTTTAACGCCGGCATCGTTTATTGAAAAAGGGTGTGCCCCTTTAAAATCACCACTTTTATCTTTACTGGCTATAAACATATCTTCAAAATATTCGCCATCTTTTTCGTCAATTTTTGTATTCTTAAAATCTTTTCTTCTGGATGTAAACATCATAATAGTTTCATCTTTATTTACCAAGGGCACATACTCCGGAAATATAGTATTTACGCCACCTCCAACATTTAAAATACGTATTTGTTTACGATTAGCCGCTTTAGGATTTTTTTGTGCGTATTCGCAATCAGCAATGCTCTGACTAATGCGAGTTTTTAGCGTTACACCCTCTTCGTCATCTTCAATGTATTTCATCGTGCGGTTGTAGTATGCTATTGCCTTTGGATATTGATCTTGGTACTGATAATATTGAGCTAAACCATATATAATTTGCGAGGCTGTATCTTTTTTAGATAAACGTTCGGCACGTATAAGGTATTTTCCGCCTTCGCCCGGGTTGTTTAAGTAATTGGTTTGAAGCATGCCATATTCAAAATTAGCCTCATAATCGCTGCTATCTGTTTTAAGTTTTTGCTGATATTCTTTTGCTGCAGCTTCATAGTCGTTTTTTGTTGCGTATGTTTTTGCTTTACGAATGCTTTGAGCCGATGTATTAAAGGCTACAAATATTAGAAACAGTAAGGTTATTCTTTGTATCATGTTTTATTAAATAAGCGTGCTAATTTAACATTTTAAAATAAAAAAAGCCGTCAGTTTATTAAAACGACGGCTTAATTTTTAAAAACTAAAATCTATTTATGTGTTTTTTCGCTAGATACGGTTAATTTTTTACGACCGCGTTTACGACGTGCTGCTATAATTTTACGACCATTAGGTGTACTCAT
>CAIXZI010000714.1 GCA_903923915.1 uncultured Bacteroidota bacterium | reverse complement strand
TGTTGATTTGGGTTACGGCGCTGAAGTAGGTTCGGTAAGCCGTAGCGAGCTTGAGAATTACCGTAATAAAATGGGGTGGGGCTTTGAACGTGATTTATCTTTTGACCCTACAAACGCAGAAGAGCTTTATAAAGGGGTTCGTCAAGGTAAATTTTACGCTAATGGTGGAGATATGGAGCAAAATAACACAGGACTAAATTCGTTAGGAGAAAAAATAAAAGACGATAAAGGGTTGTTTTATTGGAAAAGCAATATAGATGGTAAAATAAGGCTTACAAGCGGAAACGGTACTGTTTACTTTTTAGAATTCGACTCGTTACCTGAAGCAGAAGCTTATGTGAAAAAGGTAAATGCTCAAACTCCAAACTTTTTTAGCAGTACTTATGCTAAGGGTGGTGAAATAAAAGGCAACGAAGTAACTTTATCAAAAGGAAGCGGATATTATGATTTATCAAAGTATAGCTATGGAAATGATTTTAAAAGATTTTTAGAGCCAACAAAAGGCAATTTTATAAAAGGGACTATTAAAGTTGGAGGAGAAATAAGGGTATTGCTTAATGATGGAAGAGAAATCATAACAGATAAGCAAGCTATAGATTTACCAACTTACGAAGAAAAAGATGAATTATACCAACAAAACAAGCACTTGTTTTCTTTTGGTTTTGCTGACGGTGGAGATTTTCAAAATTTAAGCGATAATCAACTTATGGTTATCAACCAAAATATTGAATTAGAACATCATCAAGAAGAACTAGAGCGTATCTTGGAAGAAAAAATTGAAATTCCTGCTTGGGTAGTTGCTAAAATGGCAGTAGCTTCAGAAAACGTTTCTGATATTACTCATTACCTTGATGGAGAAAGTGAATTAAAAGAGAATAAAGAGCCTGTAAAAAGTAGCGAATTTTTTCCTGTTGAAGATGAAGATGATAACGAAAATGAAAACAGAGAAGACATGAGAAGTAGTGAGTTTTACCCTGTTAAAGAAGGAGATAACGAAACTCAAGAAGAATTAAAAGACACAGAAATTGTAGAACCGATAAACGTTTCTGCGGGAATCAAAGAAGAGCTAACTAAAAATTTCACTAATGATGCTTTTGGAAATTTAAAAGGATTTTTAAAAGGAAAAGACGGAATTGATTTACGTGACGATTACACATTTGATTATAACGATAAACAGTATGAGGTTGAGCCAATAATTAACTCTGATGATAACGGTGTTTCTAATGCCGTATTCACAATTTTTGATAATGAAGGAAATGAGGTTGGCGACATCACCTATAGTAGTGACGGTGGAAAACAAAAGTTTACTGCTAACTCGGAATTTTTTAATTGGAGTAATACTAAATTTGAGAGCGGTGGTTTTATGAATGGTGTTTATGCTGACGGTGGTAATATTGCAATTGATAACTTGAATAAAAATACAGATTTAAGAGAGAAAATGATTGATTACATTGTAGGTAATAAGGCTTGTGGCAAAAGAATGTCTGATGGACAATATGATGCTTTAGAAAAAAGAATTTCAGATAAGTCTTTTGTT
>CAIXZI010000713.1 GCA_903923915.1 uncultured Bacteroidota bacterium | reverse complement strand
TTTTTGAAAGATGAACCACAAACCATCGGTACAATTTTATTTGCTAAACAAGCTTTACGTAAAGCTGCTAAAACCTCTGCTTCTGTGATAGTTTCCGGAGCGTCAAAAAACTTCTCCATAATTTTGTCATCAAATTCAGAAACGGCTTCAAGCATTTTTTCGCGCCACTCTAAAGCTTCTTCTTTTAAATCATCAGGAATTGGAACAACTTTGTAAGTCATACCTTTATCTTCTTCATTCCAAACCATTCCGCGGAAGTTGATTAAATCAACAACACCGGTAAAGTTTTCTTCAGCACCGATAGGTATTTGTAAAGGAATTGCGTTACCACCTAATATATCTCTAACTTGTTTTACAACAGCTAAAAAATCAGCACCAGAACGATCCATTTTATTTACGAAACCTATACGGCTTACTTCGTAATTATCAGCTAAACGCCAGTTTGTTTCAGATTGAGGCTCAACACCATCAACTGCAGAAAATAAGAATACAAGACCATCCAATACACGTAATGAACGATTTACCTCAACGGTAAAATCAACGTGACCCGGAGTATCAATAATGTTAATTTTGTATTGTTCGTTTTTGTATTTCCAAAAACAAGTAGTAGCAGCCGAAGTGATAGTGATACCACGCTCTTGCTCCTGTACCATCCAATCCATAGTTGCGGCACCATCATGCACTTCACCTATTTTATGGTTAACACCGGTGTAATAAAGAATACGCTCCGTTGTCGTAGTTTTACCTGCGTCAATGTGGGCAACAATCCCTATGTTTCTTGTATATGCTAAATCGCTCATTTTATTATCTTCTTCTTTATTATATTAGAAACGGAAATGCGAGAATGCTTTGTTAGCCTCAGCCATACGATGCACATCTTCTTTCTTTTTAAATGCAGCACCCTCTTCTTTAGAAGCAGCGATAATTTCGCCGGCTAATTTCATAGCCATTGATTTTTCGTTACGTTTACGAGAGTAACCAACCATCCAGCTCATTGCTAAAGCGGTTTTACGCTCTGGACGAACTTCTGAAGGGATTTGAAAAGTAGCACCACCTACACGGCGAGAACGAACCTCAACTTGTGGGGTTACATTTGCCAATGCTTTGCGCCATACTTCAATACCATCTTCGCTGGTACGTTTAGTAACAATTTCAATAGCATCATAAAAAATAGTAGATGCAATTGTTTTTTTGCCGCTGTACATTAAGTTGTTAATGAAACGAGTTACGATCGTATCATTAAACTTTGGATCTGGCAATAAATATCTTTTTTTAGCTTTCGACTTCCTCATGTTATTCTATACTAATTATTTTATTTCTTTTTTGCAGCTCCTTTAGCAGCAGCAGCTGGTGCTCCGGCTTTAGGACGTTTAGCACCATATTTTGAACGTTGTTGTTTACGCCCTTCGACACCCGCAGTATCTAATGCACCACGAACGATGTGATAACGTACACCCGGTAAATCTTTTACACGGCCACCACGTACCAAAACGATACTGTGTTCTTGCAAATTATGCCCTTCACCAGGGATATAAGCAATAATTTCTTGCTGGTTTGTTAAACGAACTTTTGCCACTTTACGCAATGCCGAGTTTGGCTTTTTAGGCGTGGTGGTGTAAACACGGGTACATACGCCCCTGCGTTGCGGAGAAGAGTTTAAGGCCGCAGATTTGCTTTTGTTAGCATCTTTGGTCCTTCCTTTTCTTACTAATTGCTGTATAGTTGGCATCTTTAATCCTTTGAATTAGCTGATTTTACTACTGTTTTAACTGTTTTTCCCCTTTTTAGGGACGGCAAAGGTAACACTTTTTTGTTCTCAACAATATATTTTTGATAATTTATTGAACATTTTTCGAAAAAAATTTTAAACTACCCGTTTTCAATTTGTTTTTGGCTCTTTTTTGAAAGTGTAAAATTAACTAAAATTTTAATCTAACCAAGCTGTACAACCCAAATTCAGTACGTTTTGGCTATTTTATCAATTTATTTTCTATTTCTAAAAATCAAAAAACCTGTATTAAAAATTTTATTAACAATTTGGGCGTTCCGGCGCAATTAGCATTTTACAAAAAAGGGGAATTTATGCGCCGTCGGGCTTTTCGCGCTGCATGGCAGCTCGCTACAATCCCTAACGCAGATTATTATCATTTAAAAGGATACTTTTTTGCGGCAAATCTTTGCGCACTTAGCGTCTTTGCGAGAAAACTACTTAATCGATCGCAAATACAAATCTTCTACCTTTTGACGTGCCCACGGGGTTTTGCGCAAAAACGTTAAACTCGATTTTATACTTGGATTTTCGTAAAAGCAGTTAATTTTTATTTGGTTTGATAACTCCTCCCACCCATATTGCTTGTGCAAATGCACCAAAATAGCTTCTAAAGTTATACCGTGTAAAGGATTATTAGCTTGTTGCATGTAGATTGATAGAAAAATTAATCTGTATGCTTGGTTTGTTCTTCAATAATGTTGGCTTGCTTTTTTAGGTCTTGCTTAATGGTGTTTACATTATCATGTAAATCTTGCTGTATGCCACTTGTAGCGTCTTTAAACTGACGAATACCTTTACCTAAATTACGCATTAAGTTTGGCATTCCTTTGCCGCCAAATAAAAGCATAACGGCTAAAACAATTACAAACAGCTCGCCACCACCTAAAAAATCAAATATTAAAAAAATAGGCTTAATCATCATTTTAAAAGTTTTTATTTTTTCTGAATTTGAGCAAAGTATAAATACCCAAACCAAATACTAAAGCAACAATAATTACAATAAATATTTCCGAACCACCAAATTCATTCATGGTGTTTGTTGCGCTAAGAAGACTGTGTTTATTAAATTTTAGCATTAACTTAAGCAGTTACTTTTTTACCTATTAATTCGACCAATTTGCTTACTGCATAATCAATCTCTTCTTTGGTGTTGTATTTACTAAACGAAAAACGCACCGAAGGACGAGTAACATCAACACCCAAACCACGCAACACGTGCGAACCTTGGTCGCTGCCTGATGAACAAGCACTTCCACCCGAAGCCGCAATGCCTTGTATATCTAAATTAAACAATAACATTTCTGCATCATCACTTGGAGGTAAATGTACGTTAAGCACCGTGTAAAGGCTATTCTCCCCTATCTCACCGTTAAATTCAACATTAGGAATATTTTTTTTCAACTCATCAATCATGTAGTTTTTTAAACCACGAATATGCGTTTGATGCTCATCCATTTCTCTAAAACATATTTCAAGTGCTTTAGCTAAGCCAATAATTCCATACACATTTTCTGTTCCGCCACGCATGTTGCGCTCTTGCGCGCCTCCATGAATAAGCGGTTTAAGCTTTATGGCATGGTTAACATATAAAAAACCAACACCTTTTGGTCCATGAAATTTATGTGCTGCACAAGTAACCATGTGTACTTTTATAGCGCGTAAATTCATTAGATAATGCCCCATAGTTTGCACCGTATCGCTATGAAAAATAGAATCGTATTTCTCGCACAACTCACCCACGTTTGCAAGCGGAAGTAAAGTTCCAATTTCGTTATTAGCATGCATTAAAGACACTAATGATTTTGGGTTAGCCGCCAGTAATTCTTCTAAGTGTTTTAAATCTACATTGCCTTTTTTATCAACCTTAACCCAGCTTACTTTTATTTTGCCAGCCTTTTCAAGCTCGCCAAGCGTATGCTCTACTGCATGATGTTCTATTTTTGAAGATATAGCATGTGTAATTCCGTATGTTTCTATAGCTTTTACAATAGCCATATTATCGGCTTCTGTACCACCAGATGTAAAGAAAATTTCTGCAGGTGTAACGTTTAAAAGTTTAGAAGCCATTTTGCGTGCACCTTCAATAGCAGAGCGGGTTTTGCGCCCAAATGCATGTATTGATGAAGGATTACCAAATTCTTCCTTCATGTATGGAAGCATGGCTTCAAACACTTCATTATCTAATTTGGTAGTAGCTGCGTTATCCAGATAAACTTTCATAGTGGTAATTTAATAGGCTACAAAAATACAATGTTTATTTTGGATTTTGTTTGTTTTATAAATAAAGGATTTTGCGTTAGGGATTGCAGTGGAAAGCTTTTGTTGAAATGCGCAGCATTCTGCGAAACAATTTTAAAAAATAAAAACGGTGAGCTAAACCAACAAAACTTGCAACGTAAAGCCCGCCGGCGCTTACTACAAACTGGGCGTAGTCATGTTGAGCTTGTCGAAACATTTGTGACGGCTTCCCCTGCACTTCGACAGGCTCAGTGTGACAGCAGCACTTTTGACAAATGCGCTGGAACGCCCAATTAAACAGTAAGGTTTTGAATAAAGCTTAATGTCTTATTAATTTCAGAGAACATAATTTTATCGTGTTCTATAAATTTAACTTTTTTGCGATACTCGGCTACTGTTTTTTCGATAATAGGAGATGATTTTACAGGTTTTCTAAACTCGAGTGCCTGTGCGGCGTTCATAAACTCGATAGCAAAAATACGATACACATTATCTATAACCTTGTAGCATTTTGTAGCGGCGTTTGCGCCCATAGAAACGTGATCTTCTTGTCCGTTTGAAGAAACGATGCTATCTACTGAAGCCGGCGAGCACAGTTGTTTATTTTGACTAACGATAGAAGCGGCCGTGTATTGCGGAATCATAAAGCCTGAATTGATGCCCGGTTTTGCCACCAAAAACGACGGCAAGTTGCGAATGCCTGAAATGAGCTGATAGGTGCGCCTTTCGGAGATGCTGCCTAACTCG
>CAIXZI010000712.1 GCA_903923915.1 uncultured Bacteroidota bacterium | reverse complement strand
CGCATCAGTTAAATGTGCAAGCCCCGTTTTTTAAAAAAGCAATTAATCATATAAACGCTTCTTTTATTAAAAAATACAATATCTGTTGGGTGCCCGATTATATCGAAGAAACAAAACGTTTAAGCGGCACATTATCTTATGCAAGCATAATAAAAAATACAATGTTTATTGGGGCTTTAAGCCGTTTTGAAAAGCAACAACCGCAACCAAAACAATACGATGGTTTAATTTTATTATCTGGGCCCGAGCCACAAAGAACTTTATTGGAAGAAAAGTTAATTTCAGTTTTTGCAAATACAAATTATAAAATTGCTTTGGTAAGAGGAACTCAATTTGCAAGAAAAAATAAATTACCAGATAATTTTTATGCAACAGATGTCGCATCTGCAAAACAATTGCAAGGATTATTTAATGTGTCAGATAAAATAATTTGTCGTTCAGGTTATTCTACGCTTATGGATTTAGAAGCACTTGGTATGAAAGCCCTTTTAATACCAACTACCGGGCAAAGCGAACAAGAATATTTAGCTAAATATTGGCAGGAAAAATTTGGCTCTACTTATTTAGAGCAAAAAAACATTACAGCGGAAAGTATAAAAAATTTTATGTCATTGCGAGGAGGTACGACGAAGCAATCGCTATAATTAACATGATGAGATTGCCGCGCTTCGCTCGCAATGACATCTCTATCTAAAACAACTCTTTAGGTATTTTACAAACCGGAATAGCTTCCATTTTATGTTTGTTAGCGCGGTTTCTGCCTAAGTAAATTTCCATTACGTGTTTTTCTCTGGCCGAAAAAGTTTTAGTATCTATGTTGTTTTCTATCGCTAACATAGCCCACTCAAGCTCATCGTAGGTAGCACCAATCTGGTCTTCATCACTGCGCTCATCAGCAAATAAACCATCAGTAGGTTTTGCTTTTAAAATACTTTCTACTACGTTTAATTCTTTTGCCAAGGCATACACTTGGCTTTTCATCAAATCTGCAATCGGACTAACATCAACACCCCCATCGCCATACTTGGTAAAAAATCCAACACCAAAATCTTCTACTTTATTGCCGGTGCCAGCTACTAACATTTTATGATGCCCCGCAAAAGCATATAGCGTAAGCATACGCATACGGGCACGTGTGTTTGCCATCGTTAAAAAATCTTGTATGTTGGCAGGAAAATCGTTTTCAACTTTTTCAAAAACTGCGGTAAGATTTACAGTTTCTGATGTAACGTTTGTAAAGTTTTTCTTCAGCCATTCGATGTGTTCTGCTCCTCTATCAAATTCTGCCTTGTGTTGCCTGATGGGCATATTTAGAACAATAACCGGTTTTTTAGTTAAGGCACAAAGTGTTGAAGTAAGCGCAGAATCTATTCCTCCGGATATACCAACAACAAACCCTTGCGTAAACGATTGATCCGAATAAACATTAAGCCAGGTAACAATATGATGTATGATTTCTTTTTTCTTCATCACTTAAAACCCAGGCAGTAATCCTTTAAAATCTTGTCCTGATATTTTCTGTTTTTGATCTATGGGAAATTTCTTTTTATAAAACCATTTGCCCGCTTTTAAATAACCTTTAATTTCTACCGCTGGTTTGCCCATGGTAATATTAGCAATGGTTCCAAAGTTTAGTTCTTTAAAATCTCCGCGTAAAATAAAGGTATTATCAACGCTTGAGTTGGCAGGAATTTTTACTTTTTTTACAATTTTTGCTGTGCCTAATTTGTTTCCTCCCACAAAAACAGTGGCCTTAGACCTGTATACTTTAAAGCTTTTGCTATTAGGGTTGTTTATGCTAACATTTATCTCACCTTCCATGCTTTTTAAATCCATTTTGGTGACTTTAAAATTGTTAATGTTGTTGATGGAAATCTCCTTTAACTCTCCTATGCAAGAAGACAGGAAAACCAACGCACTAAAAATTAAAATTCTATTTAAAAACAACATACTAAGCGCAAATATAAATAAAGAAATAAGTCAAATCACTTTTAATTAGTCTTGTTTAAGCGTAAATTTGTACCCATATTTTAGAAACCATGATTACAACAGAACAAGTTATAGACGCGCTTAAATACGTTGACGACCCAGATTTAAAAAAGGATTTGGTAACTCTTAACATGATTAAAGATGTAAAGGTTGAAGGCAAAAACGTATCGTTTACGGTGGTGCTTACTACACCCGCTTGCCCAATGAAAGACATGATACACAACGCCTGCGTTAATGCCATTAAACATTATGTAGATAAAGAAGCGGTGGTTGATGTTACCATGACATCTAACGTTACACAAGCAAAACAAAATAAAGACAGCCTTGCCGGAGTAAAAAATATTATTGCCATTGCATCTGGTAAAGGTGGCGTGGGTAAATCTACCATTGCCAGTAATTTGGCTGTAGCCCTTGCCAAACAAGGCGCAAAGGTTGGTTTAATTGATGCTGATATATACGGCCCATCAATGCCAATTATGTTTGATGTATTGAACGAGAAGCCTGCACAAAAACTAATTGACGGAAAAAACAGAATGATTCCGGTTGAAAGTTATGGCGTAAAAATATTATCTATTGGTTTTTTTGCAGACCCATCTCAAGCTATTATTTGGCGCGGACCAATGGCAACCAAAGCGCTTAACCAATTATGTTTTGATGCGCATTGGGGCGAGTTAGATTATTTGTTTATTGATTTACCTCCCGGAACAGGCGATATACCTATGAGCCTGGCAGCTTCTGTACCTATTACAGGTGCAGTAATTGTTACCACACCACAACAGGTTGCTTTAAGCGATGCACGAAAAGGTGCGGCTATGTTTAAAAACGAACACATCAATATTCCGTTATTGGGTATTGTAGAAAACATGGCTTGGTTTACACCAGCAGAATTACCTAACAACAAATATTTTATTTTTGGAAAAGGTGGTGCGCAACAATTATCAGAAGAGTTTGGTGTTCCGCTTTTAGCGCAAATACCAATTATACAAAGCATTTGCGAATCGGGTGATGCGGGTAGCCCTGCGGCTTTACAAAATGATACTTTACAAAGTAATTTGTTTATGGATGCAGCTAAAAAATTAGCGCAAACCATTGCTATGGCAAATGCTAAGCAGGTTGAAGCGGTTGTCTAAATTTTAATTTAAGATAACTATAATTTTAGTGGTTGGAAATTATTAAGTAAAAAAACAGTTAAATGAGAAATCTAATACTTTCTATTTTATTCTTGCAATTTTCATTAATCTCATGTTCGCAAGATGCAACAAAAAAAACGTTCGATAAAGCTGTTGAATTTAAAAAAAATGGGAAGTATCAAGAAGCATTAATTGAATATGATAAAGTATTAGTAATCAATCCTAAATTTGTAAACGCTTTAATAAATAGGGCAAATGTAAAAAGCTTGCTAAAAGACAATAATGGAGCAATTGCTGATTTAAATGAAGCAGAAAAAATAGACCCTTCAGATCCGGAAATTTATTACAATCGAGGAAATGCAGAACATGATGTGACTTTGTATAAAGAGGCTATTATGGATTATGATAAGGCTATCAACCTGTCGAGCCATGAAGATTATTATTTGGGCAGGGGGAATTCAAAAAAAGCAATTGGTTTATATGAAGAAGCAATTTCAGATTATTCAAAAGCTATCTCAATAAATTCAAATTTTACAGATGCATATTATAATAGAGCCAATGCTAAGCAAAAAACGGAAGACTTTTTAGGTGCTATTGAAGACTATGGCAAGGCAATCGAAACTGATCCTACAAAAGCGGAATCTTATATGAACAGGGGAAATGCAAAAATTAGACTTCAGAAATTCCAGGAAGCAATTTCGGATTTTGATAGTTATATTAAAATGAATCCCAATAGTGACGTAGCATATAGCAATAGAGGGATTGCCAATGGAGGATTAAAAAACAATAAAAAAGCCATTAGTGATTATAGTAAAGCGATTGAAATTAATCCAAATCGAGCTGATTCATATTTTGGAAGAGCGGGGATTAAGCACTCTACTGGGGACAAAGAAGGTGAATGCGCGGATTTAAAAAAGGCTGCCGACCTTGGTTACGAGAGAGCAAAAAATATATACGATAAAAACTGTAGATAGAACTTTATTTCACCGCAATCAAAAACCTATTCAACCAACTTTCTTTTAAAGGGATTTCAAAAGCAGTTTTAAATTCATTTTCGGTTGATAAAGTTGTATTAAAAACAATTGTGTTTTCATTGATTATACCATCTTGTAAAAGCTGAGGTATCTTAGATGAGTGTGTTACAAAAACAGTGTTATCTTTTTTGTAAGCAACCACTAATCTATCTAATAAATTAAGGTTGTATTTTTTTTCGGTTTCTTTTATAAATTGAAACTGCTTGTCAATACTGCATCCGCTGGCACTGTATTGTTCTTCATCCGCTTTTATAATAATAAAGTGATGGTGCAAAATATCAGCACTTGCTGTTAAGGCTTTGCCATGTGCATTCCATCCCAACAGAAAATTTTGCACATCTGTTTTTAAACTGTTTTCAGTTTGTTGGTTAAATGGTTTATTGCTTAAATAAACCCATACTCGATTAGTAGTCATATTTTGTAGGTAAATAATGCTTTTTCAAAGGTACAAAATTTTTGCGCTACCCCATTTATCCTGCTAAATTGCCGCCGGTAACTTTTAACATAAATTTTTTTTGTGAGTAATTACCTTGCAAAACCACTAAACCACTATCATGAAAAAAATAATTTTTGCCCTATCTATTATATCTGCATCGCTGCAAGCGCAAAATAAGTTTGCCTGTGCTGAAACTAAAATTAAAAGTCATGCTAATAGCGCTAACAAAGCTTCTTCTATGCTGGCTTCGTCTTATTTAATAAATTTAGAAAACCAATACGATTTAAAATTTTACCATCTTAATTTAACACTTTCTAATGTTAATAAAGTAATAAGCGGTAACGTGCGTACGCTAGCTACTGTAAAATCAGCTGCTTTGGATAGTTTTGCTTTTGAGTTATATCATACCTACATTATCGATTCGATTTATTTAAATGGAATTAAAACTACAGCCAGTCGCCATGTTGATGAGGTGCGTGTGCCTTTTGCTACACCACTTACGCAGGGTTCTCAAATAGATGCCACAGTTTATTACCATGGCACAGCGCCTACTATTAACGGTTCGCAGGCCGGAGATGGTTATAATAACGGTACATCGCCAACCTGGCAAAATAAATCGGCTTATACGTTAAGCGAGTGTTATCATGCTTACGAGTGGTTTCCGTGCAAACAACAATTGCGCGATAAAATAGATTCTAACTGGGTTTTTGTAACCACCGACTCCGCTAACAAAGTGGGTTCAAATGGTTTACTTACCAATGTAGTTACTATTGGCAACACAAAACGTTTTGAATGGAAAAACAATCAGCCAATTGATTATTATTTAATATCGGTTGCATTGGCAAAATATATAGATTATAGCATTTATGCGCATCCGCAAGGTACTACCGATTCTGTTTTAATTCAAAATTACATTTATAACAATCCGGCAACACTTCCGTATGTAAAACCTTTTTTAGATTCTACACGTCAGTTTGTTGAATTGTTTAGCAATTTGTATGGCATGTATCCTTGGGTAAAATACGGTCATTGCGAAACTACGTTAGGTGGTGGTATGGAACATCAAAGTATGACCACCATTGGAGCTTTTGATTGGAGTACGGTTGCGCACGAATTAGGTCATCAATGGTTTGGCGATAAAGTAACCTGTGGTAATTGGCACGATATATTTTTAAATGAAGGTTTTGCTACTTATACCGAATATTTGGCAAGAGAATATCTGGAACCAAATCAGGCTGCGCCATACATGCTTAACTCACATAGCGATATTATGAGTCAGCCTAACGGCAGTGTTTACAACCCCGATACTACCAGCGAAAACAGAATTTTTGATAGTAGATTGAGTTATGAAAAAGGAGGTGCTATTATTCATACATTACGTTTTGTAATTAATGATGATACGGTGTTTTTTCATGCTTTGCGAAACTATTTGCAGCAGTTTAATCAGTCCACAGCCACCCTTGCCGATTTTCAAACTTCGGTGCAAAACACAACGGGTTTAAATTTAAATCAGTTTTTTGCGCAATGGATTTATGGCGAAGGTTTTCCAACGTTTGATGTACATTGGAATCAGCACAACGGTAATTTTATTATGCGTAGTGTACAAACCGTAAGCGATTATAGTGTAACGCCACTATTTATTACCCCTATGCAATATACCCTGCAACGTAGTATTGGCGATACTATTATACGTGTAATGCATGCAACAGATACAGCTTGGTATAATATGAATGTGGCAGGAACCGTTACGGGTATTATTATTGACCCTGCAAATTGGGTAATAAATGATTCTGTTGGGCCAACACATGATGCTTCGCTTACAGGTATTAATGTCTACAATAGTTTTGATGCAGTAACAAGTGTGTATCCAAATCCGGCTAACGATTTAATTGTTGTTAAAAGCGAAGGTAATTTTACATTTACTTTATATGATGTTACGGGTAAATCTATTTTAACTAAAAAGTGTAACACAGCTGAGAGTATTGATGTATCAAGGTTTGCAGACGGAATGTATTTTTATCAGATTAATGCTTTAGCGGGCATAAAATCAGGGAAATTGGTTATTAGATAATTGGCATAAAATATGTACTATTGTTTAAAGGTTTTATACCAATGAACAAAGTTTGTAACACTATTTCTGTTTTAGTATTTGCATTATTTACGTTTTCATTTTCTGCAGATGGAGAGCTTAAAAATCTATTCACCATAAAATCTACCGCTGATTTTTTTACCACAGATAATTTAGGAAACACCTATCTGGTTAAAGGCGAAGAGATAAAAAAATACAGCCAAACCGGAGATTTGGTTAAGATATTCAGTAATAAAACCGTAGGTAAAATTACATCGATTGATGTTACCAACCCCTTGAGAATACTAGTGTTTTACAAAGATTTTGCCACCATACTTATCATTGATGATTTGCTTAGTCAGAATGGTGACCCGATGAATTTGCAAGATTATAGCTTAGAGCAAAGCGATGTAATTTGTACCTCTTTTAATAATGGAATTTGGTTTTTTAACCGAGAGAATATGGAGCTTGTTCGTATAGATGAAAGCTTTAAACCAGTTGTAAACACAGGTAATTTAAATCGATTATTGGGCACGGATTTAAAGCCAAATTTTATGATTGAGCATAATGGCTACATTTTTTTAAACAATCCTTTAGAAGGCATTTTAATTTTTGATATTTATGGCACCTATTTCAAAACCATACCTTTTAAAGGTTTGCAGCACTTTCAGGTAAAAGATAACTTTATGTTTTATTATTTAGACGGCATTTTAAAATCGTACAACATAAAAGATTTAACACAAAAAGAACTTTCGTTTAAAAATGCAACAGACGTTCGTATAGAAAAAGAAAATTATTTTCTTTTCTATCCCGATTCAGTAGTAGTAAAAACTACTAATAATTAAAAATCCTTTTTCTAACTTTGCAAAATGCTAATTAAACCTTATTGTAACAGCCTTACAGAGTATAGTCGGTTTGTAACCCGCGAAGTAAAAATAGGTTCATTGGGCATTGGAGGTAACAACCCAATTCGTTTGCAATCTATGACTACTACTGATACGATGGAT
>CAIXZI010000711.1 GCA_903923915.1 uncultured Bacteroidota bacterium | reverse complement strand
GGTTAAGTTTTTTGTGATGGCACAACATGTTAACCAAGGGTTAATGGGTGGCAATTATATACTTACACCAAATTACCCAATGCCAGACCGCAGCATTAAAGCCGGACTTATTTGGATGTTGTTTGATTAATTACTGCATTGCGTTAGGGATTGTAGCAAGCTGCCGTGCAGCGCGAAAAGCCCGACGGTGGTAATCCACCGGAACGCCCAACTAAATACAAGATAAAATAATATTGCAGGCTTTACCCAACTCTTCATCAGAAATAATTAGCGGAGGAGCAATACGCATACTTTGTGTGTTAAATAAAAACCAATCGGTAATAATACCTGCTTCGATACATTTAGCTATGGTTTGCATATTTAACGCTTCATCACCAAAGTCAATAGCAGCAAGAGCTCCACACACACGTAACTCTTTTATTTTTGGATGCTGTAATTTTTGCTTGAGAATAGCCTCAATTTCTTTAGCACGATTGTACAATTTGTTTTTTGTGATGACTTGCAAATTAGCCAGCGCAGCGGCGCAACAAACCGGGTGACCGCCAAAAGTTGTAATATGGCCCAACACAGGATTATTGGTAAGCGAATCCATTATTTGCTTGGAAGAAATAAAAGCGCCAATAGGCATACCACCTCCCATACCTTTAGCTGCTAATAAAATATCAGGTATTACTTGATATTGCTCAAAAGCAAATAAGCTACCCGTTCTGCCAAAACCAGTTTGTATTTCATCAAAAATTAATAGTGTTTGAGCTTCATTACATCGCTCACGTAATTTTTTTAGGAAGGATTGAGTTGCGACCACAATACCAGCTTCGCCCTGAATGGGTTCTATAATTACACAAGCTGTTTTGGTTGTGATGTATTGTAAATTTTCTTCCTTATTAAAATCGATAGTTTTTACATCAGGCAACAGTGGTCGAAAACTTGTTTTAAAATCTTCGCTGCCCATTACACTTAATGCACCATGGGTACTACCATGATAGGCATTTTTAAATGAAATGATTTCGCTTCGTCCGGTAAAACGTTTGGCTAATTTTAAAGCACCTTCTGTAGCCTCTGCACCTGAGTTTACCAGGTAAACCGAGTTTAAATTTTGAGGAAGTAAATCTGTTAATGCCTTTGCCAATTGCACCTGCGGACTATGCACATACTCGCCATAAACCATTAAGTGCATAAAGGTTTCGGCTTGTTTTTTTATAGCTTCAACTACCTCGGGATGGCAATGCCCAATATTACTTACAGATATACCAGAGATTAAATCGATGTATTGCTTGCCATTTACATCATTTAAATAAATGCCATTAGCCAAAATGATTTCTAATGCTAATGGTGCAGGACTTGTTTGAGCTACATGTTGTAAAAAAAGTTGTTTTTGAGAAAGGTGCATAGTTCTATCGTTGCACAACAAACTTTTTAGTAACTAAACCTGCTGCTGTATTTACATTTAAAAAATAAATGCCATTGCTTAGTTGATTTACATCTATGCTTGTTATATCATTTTCTGTATTTACTTGCATAACTTTTTTACCT
>CAIXZI010000710.1 GCA_903923915.1 uncultured Bacteroidota bacterium | reverse complement strand
CTATCCGCCTTCAGTCTATGGATCTGGCGATCAAAACTGGGGTATTATACAAGATAGCTTAGGGCGGCTTTTTGTTGCCAATGTAGATGCCGTTATGATGTATGATGGCAAGTACTGGCAAACAATAGGTATTACAGAAGGTAAAGCAGTTTCATCAGTTGCAAAAACAAACAATAATGTTATTCTTATTGGCGGAGAAGGAGAGTTTGGATACTTAAATTTTGGCGATTCGGGCAAAATAAAATACATTTCTTTAAGTGCTTCTTTATCTGAAAAAGAAAATGAATTTGGGAAGATATGGGCCATTCATGCCATTGATAGCAACAGGTTTTATTGCGCCAACGAAAAAATATTTTGGTACAAAGGCAATAAGTTGCAAAAAATATTTAAACCTACCGGCGAGAAATTTCACACTTTTTTTACAGTAGATAATACATTGATTGTGCGCGAGCAAGGTGTGGGCTTTTTGTTTTTTAAAGGAGGACAACTTAAAAAAATAAAAAATACTGAAGACTTTGCAGATACCAGGGTGTATGCCGTTTTGCCGTTTAAAAACAACTTGTATTGGGTTTGTTCTCGTAAAGGCGTGTATATTTTAAAGTATAATAAAAGAAACCCGGAACACAGCTCTATTTCTAAAATTAACGCGCCCGTAGCAGATGACTGGATGATTGAAAACGATATTTACTGTGGGACAAAAATAAACGATAATTTATATGCTTTAGGTTCTATAAAAAAAGGTATTTTATTGGTTGATAATACGTTTACACCGGTTAACCATATTAATTATGGTAGAAGTGGTTTACAAGAAGATGCCGTAAAATATATTTATTTAGATTATGCAGGTAACATATGGCTGGCATTAAATAAAGGCTTGAGTCACGTGCAAATTAACACCCCTCTTACCTATTGGAATAAAATTAACGGTATACGAGGCACCATAGAATCGGTTGGTAAACTGGATAGCGTATTTTATATAGCAAGCGATAAAGGAATTGATAAACTAAATAATAAAACAAATGTTTTTGAATCTACCCAAATTAAAGACGTTTGCTGGGATATAATGCCTTATAAAAACATGTTATTGGCAGGTACTAATACCGGTATTTATGAGATAACAGCAAAATCAGAAAAAAAAATATTTGATTCGCCTGATGGGGTATACAAAATTTTTATAAACCCAAATAATAAAGAGCAATTATTTATCGCCGGAGGAAACTCCCTGTTTTTTGCAAACTATAATAATCACACCATAAACATTATTAAAGAATTTGATAATGCAACAGGTATAAGAAGTATTGCCGCAGATGGAAATGGAAGAGTGTTTTTTGGATTTACCGAAGTGTATATGTTTGATCCGGCAAAACCAGATACACTTACTAAATACACAGAAAAAGAAGGTGTATTACCAACTGTAGAAAATTATGTTTTTAAATATAATAATGAAATTTTAATTGCTACTCAGGGAGGCATTTTGCAGTTTCAAGATAAACCTCATGCTAAATTTGTAAAAAACCCAAAATACAATATCGTAAAAGGTAACATT
>CAIXZI010000709.1 GCA_903923915.1 uncultured Bacteroidota bacterium | reverse complement strand
AGCTGACACCCCTCCACCGAAAGGGTTGCAACCACCTGTCGTAACTTTGTAAAAAGTAGTATCTATATAGCTTACTTTTGCATTATAAAGACCGCTTTTTAAAGCAGAAAACATTTTGTTTGAGGTATAATCGTATTGATTAAATAAGCCCCCCGTGTAAGGCCATAAAATAGGTTTTCCGTTACTAAATATTTCCATAGTGCTTAAAGTTCCTCCTACGATATAAACACCCCCAATAGGGCCTTTGCAAATAGAGTTAATGCTTGTTGGGGTTAGCGCTCCCGCAGTACCACAAGTTAACTCTTGAAGCGTAGGCCATCCGCCTATAAAATCAATTTGACTGATAAAATTTACATTATCATATCTAACTGCACCATTAGCGGCCGTGCCTATCCATTTATTATTTTGAGAATCTATATAAACACAAGTTACTTTAGCATTAGCTCCATTTAAAACACTATAAAAAGAGAAGTTTGTTCCATTAAATTTCTCTAAGCCGTATTTGTCTCCAAGCCAAATGGTATTTGCACTTTCAACAGTAATGCAATACACAGTATCAGATTTCATATTATTATTAATACGATTATAATTTGTAAAAGTTGTTCCGTTAAAAACAGATAAACCATGCTGTGTGCCTATATAAACATTGCCATTTCCAAAAGCCAAAGAAACGATAGTATCACTAACTATATTTGAGTTTGATGTATTAAAAATAGCATATGTTGTTCCATTATATTTAACCAAACCTAAATCTCCTCCAATCCAAATATTATTTTGTGCATCAACTGCAAGTGCATTTACTTTTTTACCTGGTATATGTGGAAATGTGTCCCAAGTTGCGCCATTAAATCTCATTAATTGCGGACAAATATGCGTGCCCGCGTTATTATTGTTAAACCCAAGCCATTTATTACCATTATTATCAATTACAAAAGAACTTAGTCCATTACATAGTAAATTAGGTATATTACTTGTATTAGTTACAACTCCTCCTGCGGGAACTTGAGCAAGTAATTTAAAACTTACCAAAGAGATAATAATAAATATGTATAATTTTTGCATGATGAATAATTTAGATAAAGATACTATTCAGAAAAACCGAACAGGGAATTATTTACTAAACGGCGGTAGAAATTTTTTTAACGGTCGATTTTAACAATTAAACGGTTAGTTTAAAATTTTATTTGCACCGCGCAGAAGTAAGTTATTCTTTTATAAATTTCTTTACCGTATAACCTTTGTTAGATTTTGTTTTTATGCTGCAGGACATTGGTATGGCTTTATTAACCTGTAAAATTTGCACGTATTATTCTAAAAACTGATAAATGTCATTTTTTTAGGCAAATGCCGCGTTTAAATTCGCTTTTTACTCAAAATAAAATATTACTTCAAGCAAAATGTCTAATTTAGAAGTTCAAAATAAATTCCAAATGGAAAGTTTAGATGCTTTGTTTGAACATGCTACAGAAGGCATCATTATCGCTAATAATAAGGGTAACATAATCAAAGCTAATCCAAGTTCTGAAAGGCTTTTTGGATATGAAAAAGGTGAATTATTAGGCAAAATAATAGAAGAACTTATACCAAGTAGATATACTCATCAGCATGTTAAGAATCGCGAAAATTACAATGCACATCCACACGCAAGGTCGATGGGTAAAAACATGGACTTATATGCTAAAAGAAAAGACAATACAGAGTTTCCGGTTGAAATAAGTCTTTCTTATTATAAAAAAGATGAAGATACTTACGTAATTGCTTTTTTAATTGATATTACCGAACGAAAAAAACACGAAGAGAGCGTAAAAAAATTAAACCAGGATCTTGAAAAAAAAGTACGAGAACGTACCAATGTGTTGCAAGAAGCCTTAATTGAGCTCGAAAAATCTAAGCAACAATTAAGCGATGCTTTAGTAAATGAAAAAGAACTTAATGACATGAAATCGAGGTTTGTAACCATGGCCTCGCATGAGTTTAGAACGCCATTAAGCACCATACTTTCTTCCGTTTCTCTTATAGGAAAATACACAACTACTGATGATGATGAAAAAAGACAAAAGCATGTACAACGTGTAAAATCAGCCGTTACCAATATGACATTGATATTAAATGATTTTCTTTCCGCTGAAAAATTAGAAGAAGGAAAAACTTTTGTACGAAAAGAAGACGCTAATCTTAAACAAATAGCAAACGAAGTAATTTCTGAAATTAACGGCATTCTAAAGCCCGGACAAAAAGTTGATTATAAACATGTGGGTAATACTCAAGCTCAACTAGACAAACAAATGCTGCGTAATATTTTGTTAAATTTAGTTTCAAATGCTATTAAATTTTCGCCCGAAAATAAAAACATACATGTTCAAACAAATATCTCCAATAGTGAAATTATTATTGAAGTAAATGACGAAGGAATGGGTATACCGAAAGAAGAACAAGATCATTTATTTGAGCGTTTCTTTAGGGCAAAAAATGTAACCAATATACAGGGAACCGGCTTAGGTTTAAATATTGTAGCCAAGTACCTAGAAGCGATGAACGGAAAAATCGATTTTACAAGCGAATTAGATAAAGGAACAACTTTTAAAGTAACCATTCCTAACGAATAAAAACCATGAAAACCATATTACTAATAGAAGACAACAAAGATGTACGCGAAAATACGGCTGAGATATTAGAATTAGCTGACTACAAGGTTATACAAGCCGAGAATGGAAAACAAGCCGTAGAAGAGGCTCAACAACATACGCCTGACTTAATTATTTGTGATATAATGATGCCTGTATTAGATGGTTATGGAGTAATTCATCTACTTAGTAAAAAAACCGAAACAGCTAGTATTCCTTTTATATTTCTTACAGCAAAAAGTGAGCGTCTAGATTTTCGTAAAGGAATGGAGATGGGTGCAGACGATTACATTTCTAAACCCTTTGATGATATAGAATTATTAAATGCCGTAGAGAGTAGATTGAAAAAGAATGAAATGCTAAAAGCCGAATTTTCTAAAGACGTAGCCGGGTTAAACAAATTTTTTAATGACGTAAAAAAAACAGATGAGCTAAAAAAATTATCAGAAGAAAGGCGTATCAAACAATACAAAAAGAAAGAAACCGTTTTTAACGAAGGTAATAGCCCTAATTTTCTTTATTTTTTAGTAAAAGGAAAAGTAAAAACATTTAAGGCGCACGAATATGGAAAAGAACTAATAACCAATTTATATAAAGAAGGTGATTTTTTTGGATATACTACTTTATTAGAAGATGGCCCTTATACAGAAACAGCAGAAGCTTTAGAAGATTCTGAAATATGTTTAATTCCAAAAGATGATTTCTTTTCGCTTATGTATGGCAGCATACATGTAATGAAAAGTTTTATTAAAATGCTTTCGGATAATATTGCTGATAAAGAAAAACAATTAATAAATTTAGCATATAGCTCTGTTCGAAAAAGAGTTGCAGAGGCTTTGTTATTGCTACAATCTCGTTATGATAATAATAAAGATAAAAGTTTCAGCATATCCATCTCTCGTGAAGATTTAGCTAATATTGTTGGCACAGCTACCGAATCTTTAATAAGAACTTTAAGCGATT
>CAIXZI010000708.1 GCA_903923915.1 uncultured Bacteroidota bacterium | reverse complement strand
TGGACTATAAATTAACTAAAGATGGCAAAGTGCATGTTAAAGCTTTTAATCGTAGTAATGATAATTTTCAAATAGCTACGCTTGGCGGGCAGTTTACGCAAGGTGCAGGTATTTTGTATAGAGAAGAATTTAACTCTATGGCTGATTTTTTTCGACGTATGCTACTTAAAAAACCTAAAAACACTAAAAAATAAATTAGGTTTATTTCTACATTAAATAATACAAAACTAAAACGCAAACAGCGGCTACGTTGGTAAAAAACATAAAATAGTAAAATGCTTTTACTTCAATATTTTTAATGAAAAGAAATAGCAAAGAAAGAATAGATGATATAATAATAAGTGGCAGTAATAAATAGGTAGTTGAATTACTAACTAAGTAAGTTTCGTCTCTATTGATATCTCGTACCTTTTTTGCTTCGTGCAACAATAGCGATTTATAAATAATAATACTATCGTTTAGCTGTGGCTCTATACTTTCTTTATCTAAAAATAATTCAAGTTTTTTATGCTGTTTTGTTCGTATTGTTACATAAAATTCTGTAGCGGTATGTTTATCTATTTTAGAATAATTAACCCGGTAACCATCTTTAATTTTATCGGGTACTTTTAAATAAGGCAAAGCCCAATCAATTAATATTAGCTGCGATACCCACAAAAAAACAATGCAACTTTTTTTAGCAAGTTTATAAATTTTGGTGCTATAAAGATGGGATATTTCTTTGCGCTTTTCGTGTTGCTTATGGGCATAAAGCTCTTGGGCTCGTTCAAGCCTTTCTTCTATTGAAAGGTTTTCTTTACGTGGCATTCTTATTTTTGAATGGCAAATAAAATGCCTCTTAGTTTATCTAAGCCTTGCCAAGCACCGGGTATAATAAATGTATTGATGCTTTTATTTAATTCGATGGTGTAAACTTCTTTATTATCTGTT
The DNA here is from genome assembly GCA_903923915.1 of uncultured Bacteroidota bacterium. Lineage (GTDB taxonomy): Bacteria > Bacteroidota > Bacteroidia > B-17B0 > Aurantibacillaceae > PALSA-968. The sequence goes on along the minus strand of CAIXZI010000708.1, from coordinate 2,348 downwards.
GTTTCTGCCTTTGGCGAGTTTGCTTTTCTTGCCGATGTTTCAAACTCAACAACATATTTGTATAAATCCTTGGGATGTTGCATACTGCTAAAAATAGTAGCTGTTAAACCTTCATATAATAAAGCTGTAAAACCTGTGCTGGTTTTTGTTATACCAATTTTCACATTATTGTTTTCATCATTCCTGCTGGTGTTGTAGATAATATAAAGTGTATCGTTTAATTTTATCTTTTCAGCAAGATTAATGTTTTCAACTTCTTTGTGATATATACTTGATAAACCTGTAAATTTTAAAAGCGTTGTTTTTTTTTGTAAGCTAACTTTTTTACTAACCTGCGTATTAAAAACAGATGTTACGCTAACTGTGTAATTACCGGCTTTAAGATTAGAAATTACATCCGGATTTTTTTTGTGTAATGACAAACTAAAAGAAGTATCGACTGATTTTATATTTACTTGTTGCCAATAACTAAAACCATGAACAGAAATTTTATCGTCGGTTTTTATTTGTAACTCAACACGTTTTGTTTGTGATATAGCAGAAAATGAAATGACAAACAGAATAAAAAAAAGCCTCATGGTTATTTTAATACAGATAGATTAATAGCTTCAACTCCGTTTATTTCAGGTACTGCACGTTTAATGGTGTCTTCTATGCCGGCTTTCATGGTCATGGTACTCATGCTGCAGGATTGACAAGAGCCTTTTAATTCAACCTTAACAATCAAATCATCCGTAATTTCAATTAGTTCAACATTTCCACCATCTGCTATCAGATATGGGCGAATGGTGTTAAGGGCTTCTTCGATTTTTTTGCGCATGGCAATATTCATATGTGCGAAGGTAGAAAAAATAAGCATAAATGAATAATTTGATTTATGTCATATTTTAATAATTTACATTTTATCTTTAAGTAATAATGATACTAAATACTATATTTGAACTATAATTTCTCTATTCTTTATTACATGAAAACAACAACGGTAGATGTATTAGTTATTGGCGCAGGGCCTGCGGGTTCTGTAGCCGCAAGTATTATAAATAAAAGCGGGTTGAAAGTCCGCATGGTTGAAAAAGAAAAATTTCCTCGATTTGTAATTGGTGAAAGTTTGTTGCCCCGTTGCATGGAGGCTTTAGAAGAAGCTAATCTTTTAGATGCTGTTAAAAAACAGGGCTTTCAGCAAAAATTTGGTGCAAAATTTTTACGTGGAAGTGATGTTTGCGATTTTAATTTTAGTGACCAATTTACTAAAGGTTGGTCGTGGACTTGGCAAGTACCGCGTGGCGATTTTGATTTAACACTTGCCAAAGAAGCTCAAAGGCAAGGTGTAGAGCTTGATTTTGAAACGGCTGTAACCGATATAAAATTTAGTGGAACAGATTCTGTTACAACCATAGTTGATAAAGAGGGTAACCAATCTCAAATAAAAGCTCGTTTTATTGTTGATGCCAGTGGTTACGGAAGGGTTATCCCACGCTTATTTAATTTAGATAGGCCAAGTAATTTACCCACGCGTAAAACACTATTTGCGCATATAAAAGATCCGCAACGTTTAAATTACGATGAGCCTAATCGTATTATTATCATAGTACACGAGCCAGGTGTTTGGGTATGGGTAATTCCTTTTTCTAACGGATTAACTTCGGTTGGTTTTGTTGGTCATGAATCGTTTTTTGATAAAATAAAGCATCTTTCGTCTGAAGAACAATTGCGTTTTTTAATTAATAGTGAAGTAAACACTAAAGAGCGTTTTGGTGATAAAGAATTTGTATTTGAACCACGTACTATTCAAGGTTGGAGCGTTACAACCGATAAATTTTATGGCGATGGATATGTTTTAACCGGTAACGTTACTGAATTTTTAGACCCCGTATTTTCATCGGGCGTTACATTAGCTGTTTCATCTAGTCAACGCGCAGCAAACTTGGTTGTAAAGCAGTTGCAAGGCACAAAAGTAGATTGGGAAGAAGAGTTCATGAAGCCTACTACTGTTGGGGTGGATACGTTTAGAAGCTATGTAATGGCTTGGTATGATGGCACACTAAGTGAAATATTTTTTGCTAAAAATGTTAATCCCGATTTTAAAAATCAAATATGCTCTGTATTGGCAGGTTATGTATGGGATTTGAATAACCCGTTTGTGAAAAAACATAGTAGAGCATTAAAATCTTTAGCTGAAGTAATAATGCTTAATAAGACGGAACAACCTATACTTTAATTTGCATGTATTTATTGAAGCAATGAGCTTTAAGCGGTTTTATTATTTTTTAATAAACAGCAATATTTATATTTCTTTAGCGGCAGTTTTGCTAACCGTTCAGGCGCAAATACAACTTGGTATGCAGCCC
>CAIXZI010000707.1 GCA_903923915.1 uncultured Bacteroidota bacterium | reverse complement strand
GGTTGCAAAAGGATACCATACACCTATTTGTGCCGATATACATTTTACACCAAATGCTGCAGAGTTTGCTGCGCGCATAATTGAGAAAGTACGTGTAAACCCGGGTAACTACGCCGACAAGAAAAAATTTGAAGAGATTGATTATACGGATAATGCTTACGAAGCAGAGTTGGAGCGCATTCGCAAACGTTTTACACCACTTGTAAAAATTTGTAAAGAGTACGGTACTGCTATGCGTATTGGTACAAATCATGGTTCATTAAGCGATAGGATTTTGTCTCGTTACGGAGATACGCCACTTGGCATGGTAGAAAGTGCTTTAGAATTTTTACGCATTTGTGAAGAGAATAATTATCATGATATTATTCTCAGCATGAAAGCCAGCAACACGCAAGTAATGGTGCAGGCATACCGTTTGTTGGTTCAAAAAATGATAGAGACAAATCGTAATTACCCTTTACATTTAGGTGTTACCGAAGCCGGTGATGGCGAAGATGGGCGCATAAAATCTGCCGTAGGTATTGGTACATTGTTGGAAGATGGCTTAGGGGACACTATTCGTGTGTCGCTTACAGAGGAACCTGAGTTTGAAATTCCGGTTGCAAAATCGTTAGCAGATCGTTACGAAAAAATTAAAACTTCTGATGTCATCCTGAGCTTGTCGAAGGAAACAATTGAACTCCCTTACAATCCTTATCAATACGAGCGTCGTCATACACACGAAGTATTTAATGTTGGCGCAAAAAATGTTCCACGCGTTATTGCAGATTTTAGTGCGAAAGAAAAAATTACGGCGGCTAGTTTATTTGCCTGCGGATATAATTATTCTATGCCATTAGATAAATGGAATTTAACCGAACAAGCGGCTGATTTTGTTTATGCAGGGAACAATGTTGTTGATTTTGAACTGCCCGGAACGCTTGGTATAATTTATAATTCAGAAGTTTGGGCAAATCATGCAAATCAAAAACAATGTTATCCTTTGTTTTGTTCGGATGAATATTTTAGAGCAGAAAAAAAATCTGACATATTAAATTTTGTAGCTTTTGATAAGGAAACACTTTTTAAAATTTCTGATACAGAATTTAATCTTCTAAATAAAAATGTTGTTTTAATTCTTGATAGCTTTAAAGAACTTGCTATGAGCGAACTTCGAAGTATGATAGTTTATCTGCAAGAAAAAAATTGCAATATCCCAATTATAATTAAACGAAACTTTAAAGATATAAGCGAACAAGATTTTCAACTTTTCTCTTCAACCGATATTGGTGCTTTATTAATTGATGGTATGGGAGATGGCGTTTGGATTAAACAGCAAAATTGTGCATCGCCACAGATTTGTAATTCAACCGCATTTGGTATTTTACAAGCGGCACGCACACGTATTTCTAAAACAGAATATATTTCTTGTCCAAGTTGCGGTCGCACACTTTTTGATTTGCAGGAAACCACTTCAAAAATACGCACTGTAACCGATCATTTAAAAGGCATTAAAATTGGCATTATGGGTTGCATTGTTAACGGACCCGGCGAGATGGCTGATGCCGATTATGGATACGTTGGCACAGGCGTTGGCAAAATTTCTTTATATAAAGGCAAAGAGGTTATCAAAAAAAATGTGGCTTCAGAAAATGCCGTGCAAGAGCTCATAAGTCTTATCAAAGAAGGTGGAGATTGGGTAGAGCGACCATAATCTACTTGGTTTCAATAAAAATAAATTCCTTAATTTAAGCTAAAATGCTGTTTATCAGTAATTTAAAATTTTCAAATAATTTTTGAAAGCATTATTTTTTTTATTGCTTTGCAGCAAATTAAAGTGTGCTAAGTTTTGCCTTTAATTTTTATTAGAAGACGAGTATTTATTTAGTAAATTATAGATTATGTATTGGACACTAGAATTAGCATCATGGCTTGAAGATGCGCCTTGGCCAGCCACAAAAGACGAATTGATTGATTTTGCGATGCGATCTGGTGCGCCTATGGAAGTGATTGAAAACTTGCAGGAAATTGAAGATGAAGGCGAGTCTTACGAAACTATCGAAGAAATTTGGCCTGATTACCCTTCAAAAGATGATTTCTTCTTTAACGAGGATGAGTTTTAAATAATTAATTTATCGAAATAATTTAGAAAGGGAGCTATGCTCCCTTTTTTATTAGACAGAATTCTATCTATTTGTTGGCGTAAGCGGAAAGTTGCTTTGCAATCGAACCATCGCTGTAAAAAAGAATTTTTACGCCGGTGTAATTTTCCGAAACCTCGTCACCAAAAATGTTTGTTATTCTGATTAGTTTACTGTTGTTTGACGCTTTTGGATTAAGAGTAATAATTTTTGAATACGTAAAATTTCCATTCAAATCAGTTTGTTTTAAGCGATAATAGTTTTGTCCTTCGGCAGGATTCTCATCATACACATCATATTTAGTTAGTTGTGTACTATTAGATTTACCATCTTTAAATGCAACAGTTTCAAAATTTATAGCGTCTGATGAACGCTCAACAGTAAAAAGTTTGTTATTGGTTTCAGAAGCTGTTTCCCAATGCACTAAAACTTTATTTGCTAACGGTATGGCTTCAAAAGCTACAAGTTCTATGGGTAATACAATACAACCTGCCGATACAGCTAATCCATTAATAAGAGTAGTTAGTTGAAGATTATACCTGCAATCATTTCCGTTTACCGCATCAATAAGTATATAATAAGTAGCGTTATACGCTAGATTGTTTGAGGTAATAGTTGTGTTGTTATTCCATGCATGGGCAGTAGCTGATGATGTAAATCCGGTAGGTGTTACCGCTGAGGTACTTCCACAAACTGACGAAGGAAATATTTCGGCCTGTAATTGATTTGGTATTTTTGTAATACTTGTTGCGCAACTTAAATTTTGTAACGTTAACTGTATGGTTAAATTGCCTGTATTACAGGCAACATCGGGTGTAGTAAATTTATACCAAGTTGAGTTTTCGTTTGTAATAGATGATGTTCCAAAAGATCCGTTACTACTTGGCTCATAACCATCTTTTACGGTTGAACTATTAGGTATAGAGCCAATACCGTTGGTTCCGCTGCCCACATAAATAATAGGCCCGCCTTCATAAACTCCAGATTGTGAGTTGCTGGGGGTTAAGCCACTGGCAGTAGAATTATAGTACCCGTTAGCTCCTCCGTTTACACCAATAGATTGGTCGCCAAGTGCAATAGCTCCACTACACAAATCATTAGTAGGCCTAGTACCAACCACAAACCAATCTAATTGAAAGGCCTCACTAGAAAACATAGAAGCCCCTTTTAATAAGATGCCTAATCTTCCTGTTTGATTGGCAAAGCTTGTTAAATCAAAATAAACTGTACGAATATAGTTTGAGCCACTTGAAAAGAAAGTGCTATAATCATTATTATAAGGTCCTGCCCCTGTAAATACCGTGCTTATTAAACTAGGTGAGGCATCAGCCGCTTGGTCGTTATTACCATCAAATGCCATACCTAAAGTGAGTGTTCCTCCACCTGTCCAACTCCCATTGCTTCTACTGAACGGGAATTCTCTTCAAGAAAAAGAGGATTCCCGTTTTTCATTTCCGTCAAACCCTTTGACAAATCAGCGATACAGGCGATAGCAGAATTCACAATCGGAGTTCGATAATGCTCAATTTTCACATCGTATAGTAAACCGTTAGGAAACAACACATTTTGAAACATTTGTTTTTGGTAGTAATCACCGGAAGCCCAAACAGGCGCGAGATTGGCGGCAAATTTGCAGGAAAAATGAATCAATTCTTTCGGGTTCGATAATTTTTGGTTGAGTTTTTCAAGTTGAGTTATAAGTGCCTCTTTTCTCTCTTTCATTTCAAAGGAAAACTCCTCATATATATCCAAACTTACCGTACCAATCGCATGGCGTTTTCTAAGATTGTAAAACTCCTCATCCACCTCGTTTAATTTCAAGGAAAGGGCTTTTTTCTCGCTTGTGTTGCTTTCTGTTAGGTTTTCCCACGTGTATTGCAACTGAATTTTTAAAGGCTCTATGTGGCTGGAATCTATCGTATAATT
>CAIXZI010000706.1 GCA_903923915.1 uncultured Bacteroidota bacterium | reverse complement strand
TAAAAAAGAAAAAGAAATTGCTTACGATGCTAATGATATGAATTCTGCTTTAGCTGCACTGAAGAGTAAGTTTGGGAAGTAATTATATTCATAGAAATTACCATTAATTAAAAAGCCCTGCTCTTAAAAAGAAACAGGGCTTTTTTTTCAATTAAGTTATTTACCTAACAACAACCAAGCGTCTATTAATAACACTACCATTTTTTATTATACAAATATTGTAAACTCCATCTATAAGATTATTGGCATCTATAATAGTTTTGCCATTAATAATTTGCGTTAAAACTATATTCCCATTTACATCATACACTTGTAAAGTTTGTTTTGTGGTTATGTTTGTTTCAATTACAAAAGTACCGGCGTTTGGATTAGGATAAATCGTCAATTGCTTATTATTAACTAACTGGCTAACACCCAAAGGCTCTGTTAAAGAAAAATTAAAAAAAGCATAAACACTATCGTGTGTTATCGGATTGTTTGTAAAGTTTACTACATATTGCTGCGCACATGCACAAAGTCCGCCTACGGTATAAGTTGAACCAGGTGTAAGTGTAGCTGTTGGTACAATTGTACAACCAGAACCTCCGTTGATCCAAACTGCATATACCGGATTAGATACGCAATTTATAGGTACATAAAAAGAGGCTGTACCATCACAAGCACTTAATGCCGTTGGATTGGTAGAGGTGCTTAAAATTACACCACAACTTGCCACTTTTATTGTATCAACATACACACTATTAGAATCAACAATATAATTATTATTTATACTTGTAGTGTTTTGTGGCGTAATGCTTACCGCACGTGTGCTATCCATGCCGTAGTTTGGTATATCTACATAAATAAGATAACTACCTGTATCTACATTAGTAAATGAATACTCGCCATTATTATTGGTTGTGGTTCGCGCTGCGCAACCTCCACCGGGGTTTCTACCCAACTTAACATCAATACCTTTTAACGGAGCCCCAAAAACACTGTTATGTCCATTATTAGCTAATCTATGTCCGTAACTGGGGTCTTGCGTTACTATTCCACTTATAGTACCAGTACCACTTTGCACTGGTAAGTCTACTATTTGAAAATCAAATTTATCATTTACACCATTACAAAAAGTTGTTGCAACTCCCGCGGTACCCCATGTGTACGCAGGTTGAATATTGGTGCTATAATAGGTTGGCACAGCACCCGGATACAATATCGGATCGGCCACAGCCTTTATATAATAATTGCCGGGGGCTACGTTATTGAAGGAATACGAACCTGCATTTATCTGGGTAGAATCTTTAGCTGAGTCTGCGGTAAATTGTTGTACATATAGATACACTTTGCCGGATGAAATAGTAGAAAAACCAGAGCCACTATCCCTAAGAGTACCAACAATATTATCAAATTGATTTACATTTATAGTTAATAGTGATGTGCTTATACAATTACTTGCATCTGTTACGGTTAATGTATATTGAGTGGTTGCCGGTGGGCAAACGGGCGATGTTGCTTTATTTATAGCGCCTGGCTCTATATCATATATAAATGAACCAGCACCACCACCGGCTGTTGCATATAAAGTATCGCATGTGTTTGCACAAATAGTGCTGGCATATGATGTAAAAGTTGTTGTAATATTATTGGGCTGTGTTACATAAGCAATAACAGAATCTACACAACCGTTTGCATCTGTACCAACAACAGTATAATTACCAGCGCATAAGTTTGTAATTTGTGCTGTTTGATCTCCTGTTGACCATGTATAAGTAATACAACTTCCTGTAAGAGTTGTGTTACCATCGCACATACCATAACAAGATATGTTGGCACCTCCGGTGTACATATTTGGCACAGGATTTACAACTATATCTGCCATAGCCGTATTACTACAACCATTAGCATCAGTACCCGTTACAGTATAAGTAAGATTGGCATTGGGGTTTACAGTAACCGTTGTAAAAAAAGAATTATCTATGGCTGTTACAGGTAACCATGAATATGAAAGTCCGCCGCTTGCCGTTATAGTAGTAGATTTAGTTACACAAATTGTTTGAGAATTAGGTGCGACTGTTATTATGGGTAGTTGATTAACAGTAATTGTAATTGTATCTATGCCTCCACAACCACTTGCATCAGTACCTGTTATGGTATAGGTTGTATTACCAATAGGGCCTGCATTAACATTTGCCCCGGTAGAAACATCTAAACCTGTAGCAGGCATCCAAGTATATGTTACGGCGCCGCCTGCTGTAATAGGTGTACTATTTCCTGCACAAATAGTTGTAGTGCCAGCAGCGGTTATAGTTGGCGAAGGTATAACAACAACAGTAGGTGTACTCATACTCATGGCTGCACCACTTGCACCAAGAACTACATAAATAGTATTAACCGTTGGACTAACCACAATGCTTGCAGTTGTTTCGCCTGTACTCCACGAATATGTTGTTGCACCTGTTGCTGTTAAAGTAGCCGATGTGCCTGTACATATAGCCTGAGAGTTTACTGATATATTTAACGGAGGAGTTACTTTTCGGATTCGACTGTGATATGTATCTGCAACGTATAAATTACCAAGCGCATCAAAATTTATGCCCCCAGGATAGTATAAATATGCATTGGTTGCAAGCCCCCCATCTCCTAAGGCTGCACCACGCCCCGCATAAGTATAAATAGTTCCTGAGCTTATCATACGAATAGCCATGTTACCCGAATCTGAAATATATAAATTACCCGCTGCATCAAAAGCTAAACCAACCGGGGTATCTAAACTTGCAGAAACTGCGGGGCCTGTATCTCCACTAAAAGCATTTGTACCAGTACCTGCTATAGTAGTTATAATGCCCGAATTATCAACCATACGTACGCAGTGATTATACGAATCGGAAATGTATAAATTACCTGCCGCATCAACAGCAACACCCGAAGGGCCATTTAAGCCTACCGTAGTTGCTTGTACACCATCTCCGGTATAGGTAGTTGTTCCGTTTCCGGCTATTGTAATTATAGTGCCACCCGAAGTTACTTTACGTACACGGTTGTTATTTTTATCAGCAATATACATTTCTCCTATACTATTAAAAGCAATGGCACATGGCCCATCTATTTGCGCGTTATACGGATATCCGCCATCACCATAAAAACCGCCTGATCCATTTCCGGCAACGGTTGTTATACTACCATCTGAATTTATGCGGCGCACCCGATTATTAAAAAAATCAGCTATATGCAAATTACCTGAGGCATCTAAAGCAACTGCAGTAGGCCCATATAGTTGAGCTGCATTGGCAGGTCCGCCATCTCCATAATATGCAGCGGTTCCGTTACCAACTATAGTATTTATAACACCTGAAGTATTTATCATCCGTACACGATTGTTAAGGTTATCCGCTATATAAATATTACCCGAGGCATCAACCACAACTCCGTTAGCCGAATTTAATTCAGCAGTTGTTGCCAAAATACCATCGTTGTTATAAGCTGATGTTCCATCTCCGGCAACGGTTGTTATAATTTGTGCATTTGTTTGTAAACAAAACACCAAAGCTAAAAGCGTAATTATTTTTTTCATGCGTTAATTTTAAAACAAAACGCAATTTAAGAAAAAGTGTTTAAATGAAAATCCGGCTGCCTTAATTTAGATATGCATTCTAAATAATTACCTACAAAGTTCTATATGCGCTTCTCTAACAGGTATATATGCATTAATAGCACCTTCTATTAAAGGCCATCTAATTATTAAATAGTCAAAATCTGCAGGCAGTATTGCTCCATATGTACCCGAATCTCTAACGCGAGGCTGCTCTTTCGTGGCCACCACTTTGTACTGGGGCGCATCGCCAAATAAATACGTTACTTTATCTTCTAAATGAAATGTACTTGCCATGCGGCAAAGCTAATTAATTAACATGAGACGTTTCTGTTCAAAACCTTTTAAAACTCGTAGTAATTACCATTACTTAATACCTGCTACTTGCTACCTGATTTGCTATCTTGCACTTCCGTTTATTTTATGGAAAAGAAAAAAGCAAAAACAGATACCCCAGATAAAGAAACTCCCTTAATGCGGCAGTACAACCAAATTAAGACGCAGTTTCCGGATGCTTTATTATTATTTAGAGTAGGCGACTTTTACGAAACCTTTGGCGAAGATGCCATCAAAGCATCCTCTGTTTTAGGTATTGTACTCACCCGTCGTGCAAATGGTGCCGCACAGTTTATAGAGTTGGCAGGTTTTCCGCATCATTCCATGGATACTTATTTACCAAAATTAGTGCGTGCAGGTTTTCGTGTCGCTATTTGCGATCAGTTAGAAGACCCAAAGCTTACAAAAACTATCGTTAAGCGTGGCGTTACCGAATTAATTACTCCCGGCTTAGCTTACAGTGAAAAGATATTAGATCATCAAAGCAATAATTTTTTGTGCAGCCTGCATTTAGGTAAAGACGTGTTGGGTATTTCTTTACTTGATATTTCTACGGGCGAATTTATTGTTGCACAAGGAAACGCGTCTTACATCGAAAAAATTATACACAAGTTTAGTCCGAATGAAATTTTATTTGAACGCAATAAACGTGCTCAGGTTTTAGATTTACTTGGCGACAAATATTACATCTATGGCATTGATGATTGGGCTTTTACATTTGATTACGGACAAGAATCGTTAACTAAACATTTCAACACCAATTCACTCAAAGGTTTTGGTATTGAGGAAATGCCTGCTGCTGTTGCTTCTTGCGGCGCTATGCTATTTTATTTGCATCAAACACGTCATGATAAATTAAAGCACATCACTTCTTTAAAACGAATTGATGAAAACGAATTTGTTTGGTTAGATAAATTTACGTTTCGCAATTTAGAGTTGATTTATCCATTACACGAAAACGGAAAAGCATTATTTGATGTCATTAACGGAACAGTTACTCCAATGGGAACACGTCTTTTAAAACGTTGGATTGCGATGCCGCTTAAAAATATTCCACAAATAAATAAGCGTTTAGATGTTATCGAATTTTTTACCAAACATACCGAAGAAGCTAACAAATTACACGGCGAGTTAAGTCAGTTAGGTGATTTAGAACGTTTGATTTCCAAAGCTGCTGCCATGCGTATCAACCCGCGTGAGTTGATGCAACTAAAACGATCACTTACCATAACAGAAAATATTAAGCAAACGCTAAAGGATTTTAAGAGTAATTACTTTGATGAAACTATTTCAGGCTTACAAGATTGCAAAGAGCTTCAGCAACGTTTACTAACTTTAAATGAAGATGCGCCCGTATCTATCGCTAAAGGAAAAGTGATGGCTGATGGTGTAAATGCAGAGCTTGATGAACTTAGACAAATTGCTTATTCGGGTAAAGATTATCTTTTAAAAATTCAACAACGAGAAGTTGAACGTACTGGTATTACTTCATTAAAAGTGGCTTACAACAATGTGTTTGGCTATTATTTAGAGGTTACCAATTCACATAAAGATAAAGCTCCTGCAGATTGGGTACGCAAGCAAACACTTACTAACGCCGAGCGTTACATCACTCCCGAATTAAAAGTTTACGAAGAAAAAATATTGGGTGCCGAAGAAAAAATTACCACACTTGAAACAAAATTATTTGAAGAGTTAGTTGCTTACGTTACAGAGTTTACCATTCACATTCAACAAAATGCTTCGTTACTTGCACGTTTAGATTGCCTGCTAGGTTTATCTATCGTAGCAATTACTAATAAATATGTTCGTCCAACTGTTAACGAAGGTTTTGCAATCAATATAAAAGAAGGTCGTCATCCGGTTATAGAAAAACTATTACCTGTTGGCGATGAGTATGTGAGCAATTCGGTTTTTTTAGATACCGAGTCGCAACAAATTATGATGATTACCGGCCCAAATATGAGTGGTAAATCTGCCTTACTTCGACAAACGGCCTTGATTACATTACTTGCACAAACGGGTTCATTTGTCCCTGCACAAAGCGCGGATATTGGCTTAGTAGATAAAATATTTACACGTGTAGGTGCTTCCGATAATATTTCTTCAGGCGAATCAACCTTTATGGTTGAGATGAATGAAACGGCCAGCATCTTAAATAATTTAAGCAATCGTAGTCTTATTTTATTAGACGAGATTGGAAGAGGAACTGCTACGTATGATGGTATATCTATCGCTTGGGCCATTGCAGAATATATACATCAGCATCCTCAACTAAAAGCAAAAACATTATTCGCTACGCATTATCATGAATTGAATGAGATGCAACAATATTTTCCGCGCGTAAAAAATTACCATGTAACGGTAAAAGAACTTAGCAATAAAGTAATTTTTATGCGCAAGCTTGCCGAAGGTGGAAGCGAACATAGCTTTGGTATTCATGTGGCAAAAATGGCGGGTATGCCAAAAGATGTGGTTGAACGGGCAGGTGAAATTTTAAAGAAACTGGAAAAAGAACACGAGCTGGAACCTAACCAAACCATGGTTGATACAGAAGGCAGGTTAGTTCAAAAAAATGCAGATAGTGATTATCAGCTAAGTTTTTTTCAGTTAGATGATCCTGTTCTTCAGCAAATAAAAGAAGAAATTTTAAGCACCGATATAAATACACTTACTCCCGTTGAAGCACTTTTAAAGTTGAATGAAATTAAAAAATTGTTAGGAAAATAACAGATGGCCGACTTCAACGATATTATGCTCGATTTAAAACGTAAGCTTTATAAGCCCGTTTACTTTTTGCATGGCGAAGAATCTTATTTTATTGATGAACTGAGCAATTACATTGAACAAAATGTGTTGGATGAAACCGAAAAAGGTTTTAACCAAACTATTCTTTACGGAAGAGATACTGATTTAAGTAGCATTATTGGCCTGGCAAAAGGCTTTCCTATGATGGGAGAGCGACAGGTTGTAATTGTAAAAGAAGCACAAACTTTAAAAGAACTTTCAAAATCTACCGGAGAGGGTGATGAAGTAAAAGAAAAAAAATCTTCTGCAGATAAAAATCCAAATCCTTTAATAGCATATCTCGAAAACCCGCAGCCGGCAACTATTTTAGTTTTTTGTTTTAAATATAAAAAGCTGGATGCACGTTCTGCTTTATCAAAAGTAGTGGCAAAAAAAGCAGTGTTGTTCGAATCGAAAAAATTATACGATAATAAAATTCCTGATTGGATAAATGGTTATTTAAAGGATAAAAAATACAGCATCAATCCAAAAGCCGCTATTTTACTGGCAGAATACCTAGGCAATGATCTTTCCAAAATTGCAAATGAAGTTGGCAAGCTTTGTATAAACTTACCTGCTAATAGTGAAATTAATGTAGATCACATTCAACAAAACATTGGCATCAGTAAAGATTTTAATGTGTTTGAATTACAAGACGCACTTAGTAAAAAAGACGTTTTAAAAACAAACCGAATTGTACAATACTTTGCAGCTAATCCAAAAGAAAACCCATTGATAATGACTAATGCTTCTTTGTATAATTATTTTCAAAAAGTATTATTATATCATTTTGTACCTGATAAAAGCAGGGGCAGCGTAGCCAGTGCTTTAGGCATGAATCCATTTTTTGTGGAGGGTTATGAACGTGCTGCAAGAAATTACAATACAGCCAAATTAAAATATATTTTCAGTTATTTACACGAGTGTGATGCCCGCTCTAAAGGCGTTGATAATGTTAGCATTGAAGATGGCGATTTGCTGAAAGAAATGGTTTTTAAAATTTTACATTAACAGATATGAACTACTGGCTTATAAAATCAGAACCATCTGCTTACAGTTGGGAGCAATTTGTAAAAGACAAACAAACTTTTTGGAGTGGTGTGCGCAATTATGCAGCTCGCAATAATTTAAAAGCCATGAAAAAAGGTGATCTTGCTTTTTTTTATCACAGCAATGAAGGTTTATGTATTGTGGGGATTGCTAAAGTAATTAAAGAACATACACCCGATAAAACAGCTAAAGAAGGCGAATGGTATGGCGTAGATTTTGCACCGTTTAAAGCATTAAAAAACCCGGTAACATTAGCGCAAATAAAAACTGAGCCATTACTTAAAAACATGGAGATTATAAAATTATCTCGTCTTTCTGTTTCTAAAGTAAGCGACAAGGAGTTTGATAAAATTTTGCTAATGAGCGAAACAAAATAAATAATGAACAAGCTTTCTTTTGCGTCTGTAACGGTTGATGTACTTAGTGAAGTAGCGCATGACATTGCAAATCATTTAACTGAAAGCAAAATAATTTTATTTTATGGCGAAATGGGCGCGGGTAAAACCACACTCATTAAAGAAATTTGCAAGCAGCTTGGTGTTACAGATACCATGAGCAGTCCTACTTTTTCGGTAGTGAATGAATATCATACAAACGACAATAAAATCATTTATCATTTTGATTTATACCGCATCAAAAACATTGAAGAGTGTTTTGATTTAGGTATGGAAGAATATTTATACAGCGGTAATTATTGCTTTATCGAGTGGCCGGAAGTTGCACTATCATTACTTCCT
>CAIXZI010000705.1 GCA_903923915.1 uncultured Bacteroidota bacterium | reverse complement strand
TTTTGATATGATGCTTTTTTAATCGCATCTCCAATTGCTTGGCCTATTGATCCGGCTGCTGTTGAATTTATTTGGCTTGGTTGTGTTGGTACTTTGAAGTCCATTTTTAAAGTTTTAGTTTTCACAAATATTTGCGAATACTGAAACAGCATTGAAACACTTGGTAAACCAACTTAAAACAACTTAA
Source organism: uncultured Bacteroidota bacterium (assembly GCA_903923915.1). Taxonomy (GTDB): domain Bacteria; phylum Bacteroidota; class Bacteroidia; order B-17B0; family Aurantibacillaceae; genus PALSA-968. The sequence continues at coordinate 1,372 of CAIXZI010000705.1, read as the reverse complement.
CTAAACTTGCATTAACTTAATGGAAAACCAAGCTTTTCGAAAATAATTTTTACCTGTTTTGGTGTAAAAACTTTACCTCGTATGTCGCCAATTTCGTTGTTAAACGGATTAAGCCAACGCCAAAAAGTAGTGCGGCTTACGCCGTACATACTTAACAATTCCTTGCGGGTATATGCTTTTATGGGCGTTGTTTCCATTAACAAAACAAGGTTTCTAAAATGGTATAATAAACTGCTGAAAAAAAAATGTATATAAAAATTACTAGCGTAGGTATATGCCCCGCCTCGGGTGCCAAGGCTGTTATACTTAAAACAGTAAAATAGCCTAGTATTGTGCTAATTAAAAAAAAAATAAATTTTTTCATATCCCGGTATCAATTGTTTGGTGTGTGTATTTAAAATCGTTTTTCATTACACTTTGCCAAGTGCTCAAAGCTTCGGTATAACAACCGCTTAAAATTTCTTTGCGTACTTCCGGACTGTCTGCCGTTTTAAAGCATTCAACGTAATTTGTTTTTCTTAAAATTTTCGGGTGTACTTCGCCCCATGCCCAAAACATAAAAAACATATCAATATTTTTTTGCTTGGTGTCTCCCATCAAAGAACGTAAAGGGCGCCTTATGCCGTCGGCTGTATGCTTGCCGGCATCTTCAAAAACAAGGTTTGTATTCCAAATATTATCTAAGCTTGTAAGTTTTTGGCAAAGCTTTGGCATCTCATCTTCGTTGCACCAAACGCGGTAAACTCCTTTAGTCCATAAGTGTAATTTTGTAAGCGGCAAAACCGGAATTTCTCGGTAATCGGGATGGTCTAAGGTGTCAATTATTAAAGTTTTTCTTTGGGTTGCAATGGCGGGCAAAACTTCGTTCTTTAAAAAATACGTCTTGCCGCTTCCGCGTGCACCTACAATGCTAATGATTTTATTTTGCCTTGGATCGCTCATGTATTATTTGCGTTCAAATTTTGTAAAGCGTGGGCCTTGTCCGGCTGTTTTAAAAGTTTTAAAAATATCGTCCCAAACATTATTTTTTCCCTCGTCGAACGTATGCCCTATTAAAAAAACGATGTCATAGTTTTCTATGTACTCGGTGGCTAAATATGCCAATGCGCCTAATGCGCTGCTACATCCTTTTACGACCGTCGAAAAGGTAAGGCCCTTTTCTCTGTATAATAAATTTCCGTTGGCGCGCTTAATGTCAAATTGTGAAAAAACATGTTGTATGTTTTTTTGGTAGTCATGGCTTAAATTTTCGGTAAATTGTACATGCCTTACAATATCAACTAAATCAGTCCAAAAATTAAAATGTTTGCCGCTTGTACGAAAAAAAGTATGTGCATTATTGCATGTAAACAAATCGGCTTTGTGCAAGTTT
>CAIXZI010000704.1 GCA_903923915.1 uncultured Bacteroidota bacterium | reverse complement strand
ATTGTAACAGGTTTCTTCTAAGTCTTTTCCTTTTAGTAGAGGAATTATTTTTTTTACTTGCCATTTGCATCTTTCAACACCATCAGGTAAAAACTCTAAGGTATCTTCAAGTTTTGCCTTACGTTTTATACGTTCAGTTGTCCACCTTGCTTTTGGTATAAGACGGTCAAAATCGGGATACGTAATTATAGGTTTACCTTCTTTCATGACTAAATGCTTATGTCTTGTGAACTTCTGTAAGGAATAATATTACCTGCAAACAATACGTTTGTTTGTGTTACTACTGCCAATTCTATTTTATGTGTTTTGTCTTTTAATTTTTCAATAACATCAGGTGCTAAACCTGCGATATATAAATAGCTTAACGGTATCTGAATGTTTGTGATAGTAGTTTGAGAAAAGGGAGTGATTGTGAAAGTTTTGTTTTTTAAATCGGAACTTGCAATGGCACTCCCTTTATACATGAGTTTCAGGAAAGGGTATTTTATCGTGATGCTTGTATTGGTCGGATTTTTTATGGTTACATCTATGGCAATGACCAGCTTTGTAAAATCAATGCTGAATATTCTTGCCTTTACCGATGTAACAATTTGCCCCGATGCGTGGCTTAGTTTACTAAGTCCGTAAACCCCTGCTGCTATGCCTGCTAAAATTATGCCTGTCCAGATATTCATGTTATTGTTCTTTTTTTAAGATTAGTTTTTCTATCTTTTTTATCCGTTCGTTTAACGCATCAATTTGCTTTTGAAATAGTTTTGATAGGTTCTCGAACAGGGTGATGTGGCTTTGTAATTCACCGTGAACGTTGTTTACTTTTTCTATCATCTGCTTAAAGTCTTTATGCAGGTCCTTTAAAAAGTAACCGATTATCAAAAAAGCCAAACTGATTAATCCTAATAAGATGCTGTTAACTACTAAGAGGACTTCTGTGCTTGTCATGTTTCCGTTTATTTATAATACAAAGTTCCGATATTGATAGGGCAATCGTTTTTAGAATTGGGGTGTTTTGTGCAATACTGTGGCGTTTTGAGGTGTTTTGTGGTTATTTGTGGTTTTTCTTTTCACGCAAATAGCCCCATACATAATCAAAATCTAATTCTTCATAATCACAATACTCTTTTATGGTAATATTTTTTGTTTTACCTAAAGCATCTCTAATAGCTAAATGCTCTTTATTTGCAGTAGTATAACTATCGCAACCTAATAGATTTTGTAAATCTTTTATGGTTAAAAAAATTCCGCCTTCCATGATTTCTAAATTTTATCTTCGTTAGTATTAGTTTCTTCTATATCCATTTTTTTGCAACTCAATACATATTCAGCAGCAGCATAAATAAATTCATCACACATTTTAAACGCTTTGAATAGCTGCCACTTTTGTAGGCTGTATAATTTTTGCTCTAATTTTTCCCTGTGCCTTGCAAGAGCAATTAAGCTCATCTCTTTGGCAAATAGATTTTCTATTTCCTCTTGCGAAAATTTCGCAAACATTTTTTTTACTTTGATAAAAGTGATATACTCACTTGGTTCAGTAGTATTTTCACTTTGTCTTAACCCTTGTGAAACCATTAACCTGTTATAGGCTGCATGATTATCTAAAATTGAATTTTCCATAGCTTTATGTTTTTTATTAATACAAAATTGCAGCAATGGACTTGGCGCGGCACGGGTGGAAGCGGCATATAGCGGGTAGAAAAATGGGATATGAACAGGCTATTTTTAAAACAAATTGGTATTTGTAAGATGTATAGAAGTAAAAAGAAAAGTTATTAACTCCGCTGAGTGTCGCCGAGCGGTATGATGCGACAAAATCATGTTAAGGCAAAAAAAAAGCCTCCGGAATAGGAGGCTTGAAAAATATTTGATTTCAATTACTAAATATCGTCAGGAATTATTTTATTTTTTTGAATAGTAGCATTTCTGTAAAATAATAATTCGATGAAAGAAGATAATAAAACATAATGAATTTTTAATGTGCTGTCATATTTACCTCTTAATATTCCTGTTTGTATCATTTGAACAATAAATTTTTCAGTAAAAATCTTTTCATCTCTTAATCTTTCAAAGAGGTCTAAAATTTCAGTAGGGGAATACCAATTTTTATCCAAATCATATTTAATTTCCAATTTAATGTTTGAACAATAAGAAGGAATACTAAATTTTATTGGCTCACCGTTTATCGGTTGAATTTGCAAATACAAATTATAATTCATGTGAATCAATAAGTGAAGCCAAGATTTTTCTAAAATAAAAATTTGCCTTTTCCTTCTATCATAAAAGCCTCTTAATAAATGCGCGTCAAATAATTGTCCAATAAACGGCTCAGAAAATTTCTTTTCCTCGAATAGGTTTTTATATTTCCTTGTTATATCATCAATTGATAACCATACTTTCTCTTTTGGGTACATAAAACCCCTCCTTTCCGTCTTATTAACCAATTTAACGAAACTTTTTTTAACATATTGCGGAAATGTTAAAATTCTATTAAAGAACTTTTTAAACGGTCGGTTTTAACAAAAATACGGTAGGTGATTTTTAAATTATTTTTTGTGCTTTGCCAATACTAAATAAGTAGAAGCAACGCCTTCAATTTCTTCTTGGGTTTGAACCTTACCATTACGCAACCATTCCTCTAATTCCAAACGGCTAAAATAAAGCTTGTTCCCTTTTTTAAAATGAGGTATTAATTTGCGGGAAGTTTTTTCATACAGGGTTGCTATTTTAAGTTTAAGGTAGGCAGCAGCCTCCTTAATAGAAAATGTTTCCGGTTGGTTAGGTTTTAACTGTTGTAATTCCTCTTTTAGAACTTCCTTAATAGCTGATTTTAAAAAATCTTTAAACTCTTGTTCGTTAAAGCTGGTCGAAAATGAAGTTTGCATCGTAAAAGGACTTTAAAGGCATCCTATTACGAATTTCCGAAAATTATGTTTTACAAGTATGGTTCTTGAACCTTCAAGCAAAGATTATTTTTTGCGAACGTGAGGTTCAATAAGCTTAGATAAATTTTGAATAGCCTCGTATAATTCCTTAAAATCTTCATGCTTTACACCTTCTATATATCCTTTAGAACCTAATTGCTGCCTAATAGTATGTGGGCTATAACCTGTTAATAGATTAAGGGCTTTTCCTGCCTGTGTGTAGTTTAAATAATCTTCGTCTAAAATAATGCCTGCTTTCTGCATAAATTCAATCAGCAGTACAGTTTGATTTTGGCTTAGGCAGGTTAATTTATCGCCCGATTCTCTTTGTTTCCTCCCTTTAATAATTTCATCCGGATTTTTATCTAAGCCTGCTTGTATCTCTGCATGTGATTTTATCCATTCGTTTGTTGTTTCTACAATATCATTGTTCAATAATGTACTTTGAAATTTTTTGATGGTTAAATTCAAAAATTGAAAAAAGGATTTTTTATCATTATCAAAGTTATCTTGTAGATGAAAATCTAAATAACTTTCAATATCCAACAGGCTTAATTGCCTTAATTTACAGGCAAAGAAAAAATCAAAAAAGCTGTCTTGCTTTTCAATTTTATACATACCCCATATATCATACCAAGTCTTTTGCTGTACCCCGTCCTTTTTTTGGTTAGCACCTTGCAAAAACCTTCCACTATTAAGTTCAAAGAGTTTTTCTAAGGTCATGCCATCACTATATCTTTCTAAAATATCACTTTCAAAAAGGTGTTTGCCTTGATGATTTAAAAATAAATAAGCTGTTCTTTTATATTCTTCAAAATCTTTTAAAAATGGCTTTGAGGATTCCCCAAAGGTTATATCATTTAAAAGCAATTCATAGTCTAAGATTTCCATCAATCAAATATAATAAAAAAGGCTACTTTGTTAGAGTAGCCTTTAAACTTGTCTTTAAACAAGTTAAGCAGCCGAAAATTTAGTATGTAATTTAGGAAGTAAATTAACGGCTGATTTTTTCCTTCTATCTCCTATTTGCGCATACATCTGGGTAGAACTAATACTTTTGTGTCCCAATAATTTTGATACAGTATATAAATCTCCATCTTCACTATATTCCAGCACATTAGTAGCAAAGGTATGTCTTGCACTATGAAAATACATTCTTTTTGAATCTATACCTGCTTTCTCAGCCCATTTTTTAAGATGATGGCTTACATGCTTTAATTTTAATCTTCTTTTTATATCAGTCTCCTTAACATAAGGGAATACATACTGGCTGATAATACCCATATCTTTTTGCTGTTTTTTTCTTTCTTTTAAAATCTGAATGGCTTGCTCGGATAAGGGCAAATATTCAATAGCTTCCGTTTTTTCCTGTTCAAAGTAAATAAACCATTCCTGTACTCCATCAATAGTTTTAACAAGGACTTCCGACCATCTTAAACAATTCAGATCACTCCACCGCAAGCCTGTAAAGCAACCAAATAAATATGCCTTTTTAATCTCATCAATATCACAGGGTGTATCATGTAACAGTTGTAACTCATCTATGGAGAAAGGGTTTCTATACGTTTGGTTTCTTTTAATTCTTTCTTTTCTGGGAACTAAATGAAAGGGGTTTTGTGCAATAATGCCTTCCTGCATAGCCACATCTAAGGCAGTAATTAACTTATTGTTATAGGCAATGGCTGAATTAGCTTTTACTCTTTCTAATAAATAAGCAGAAAAACCTTTTATCCATTGTGGTTTAAGTGCTTCAAAAGACAATGGCTTTTTGTTTACATACTTTTTTAAATGTTCTAATACATTGGTATTATTGTCATGTTCAAAATTTCTGTCTTTAATATAACTGGCAAACCATGCTACAAAATCAGCCGTCCTACGGCTCTTATCCTGTATGCCATGCCCCTGATAGATAATTTCATTTTCTCTTTTTGACCTTATTTCATCGGCTATTCTTCTTTTTCTTTTATCATCTTCCGAAGGACGGTTTTTAGAAACATGGATTTCTAAAAACTCATACCATCTTTCTTTGTGGTGGGTAATATCTAAATAAAAAGATACTTTGCCATTGCCGATTTTCTTTTCTCTTAATTTCACTCCCATTGCTTTTATTTTTTAAGGTTTATAATTCCCCCTTATCTTTCCGAACACTAAGTTCTGAAAGACAAAAGGCTTTTTTCGGGTTCTTGAACCCTCATATAAATCCTTTAACAAGCCGAGTAACAAATGAGTACCAATAAGTACAAAAAAGAACAAATTGTACCTAATTCAATCCAAAATGGCTAATGAACGAAAGCCCTGTATAATTAGGGCTTTTGAGTGTTTATATGTGTTTAGTTGGGTTTGTCGGCATTCCGCTGATTACAGCGGCGGGCTTTACGTTTCAAGCTTTGCAGATTACTGCAAAGGCTTTCCACTGCAATCCCTAACGCAATAAAATATTATGGTTTATCTATAATATAAAACTTCTGTCTTATGTAAGAGTTGCCTGCTTGCAAGGTAAGTATATACAGTCCTGAAGATAAGTTAGCTGTGCTAATTTTAAATTCATTAATGCCCGATTGAAAAGCAAAATTTTCTTCAAACATTTTTTCTCCAAGCGCATTATAAATTTGTGCTAAATAAATATTATCGTTGTACGAATTAAAAAATGCATCTACATAACTATTGTTTGACACAGGGTTGGGCGCAATAGTTAAAATAGAATGTGAAAAATCTAAATTAGACGGCGGTACATTTGGAATAATGCTATCCTTTATAATCTTTACCGTATCAATGCCATAAGCATTGCCACAGGCATTTTGTATTAGCAATTCTACAAGATACGTAGCAGTAGAATCTTTATAGATATGAATGGTATCTTGTCCCGTTGCGTAACCTCCATCTGCAAAAGCCCAATTATACGAAACATTTGTACTAGTAGTAGTATAGGTGGCATAAACTCGTAATGTATCGTGTGAGATAGTAGGGATAAAATTTCCGTTAGCATAAGATGGCACATAAATATGTATTTGGCTTTTCATGGTATCAGAAACATTTCCTTTATAAGCAATAAGTGTTACGTTATAGCTTCCGGTATCTGGATATTGATGAATTGGTAACGAATTGGTTGAATGTGTACCATCGCCAAAATCCCAATAAAAATAAGAGGAACAAAGTGACGTATTTACAAAACTATTTTTGCATCGAATAAAATTAAAATTTGCTTTTGGAAAAGTATCAATAGTAATTATTTTCGTCATGGTATTATAGTGATTATTATAGGCCGTTAATGAAACTGAATACGTGCCAGAAAAAGTAAAATAGTAACAAATACTTGAATCGTTATTAGAGCTAAATAATGTGTGCGGATGAGAGCCTGTAGAAGATATTGTCCATGTATAGGTATTACCTCTAAGCGTTTGATTAATAAAACAAGTAGTATCTCCAAGGCATGAGTTAATCCAAGAAAAATCGGCTGTTGGTGGCAGATTTTCTACATGAGGCGGAAGAGTATATAGTTTTTTGTTCTGAGCAAAAAAACTCAACGTGCTAACCAGAAATAAAAATACATATATATGTTTTATTTTTTTCAT
>CAIXZI010000703.1 GCA_903923915.1 uncultured Bacteroidota bacterium | reverse complement strand
CTACCCATTGATTTATGCACCTCTATAGCAGCACCTACAACTTCATAAGTTAATTCATCTAAATATTTTTTTGAAATAATTGGAGTCAAAATATTCTATACTAAAAAACTATGCGTTCTATGTGGTTAATTAAGGCCTCTTACAGCTTCGCCTCCTCAGTCACATTAGACTAAGTGAGGTTCTAATTTAAAATTTGAAAGTCAAAATTTAAAAGAGCTTATTACTTTTAAATTCTAACTTTTTATTTTTCTTTACTTACTCCAAAGAAGCAAGGGATGCGTGCCGGGTTCTTTAATTTTATTCAAATCAAATTCAGCCGAACTAAAATGCACATATCTTATTTTTTTCCCAATTTTCTTTTCTGCCTTTTGTATCTGTTCAAGCAAAAAAGTTTGGTTAATATCATCTCCCACTAAAACTATATCAATAATGTTGGTGTTTTGTCCATTGGCTAATTTCCCAACCAAATAAACTTTGTGTAAATCGCCAATACGCTGAATGATATAATCAACCACATGATCTAAGCCCGAAAGCTTAAGCACTATGCTATTAATATCTTTAAATAAAGGGTGTTTGGTATTGGCTTTAAAAATTTTCTTATTTCCTTCGCTATAAGAATCAATAAACCCAGCCTTTTCAAACTTGTTAAGTTCTAAACGAATGCCGTTGGTAGATTCTCCAAATTCTTCTTCCAAGCTGCGTAAATAGGCAGTTGTGCGACTGTTAAGAAAAAATTTCAGTAACAGCTTAACCCTTGTTTTGGATGATATAAGTGTTTCAATCATTATTGAGTAACAAAACTACTCAATGTTTCGAAAAAAGCAAATAATTTAACTACTTTTTTCTGCGTTTTTTTTCTTTGATAATGAGCGATAATTCTCGCCCGGTTTGTCCCTTTACAGAGGTGTTTTCTTGAGCACGACGTAATAAATAAGGCAAAACCTCCTTAACAGGGCCATAAGGCACATATTTAGCTACATTGTATTTTGCTAAAGAAAGGTTATAACTGATATGGTCGCTCATACCTAGCAGTTGGGCAAAGTAAATTCGTTTATCATTAGGCTGAATGTTGTTTTTCTGCATCAAATCAACCAAAAGCAAGCTGCTTTGTTCATTATGCGTACCAGCACAAATACTAACGCAATCTATATTTTTTACACAAAGTTCTAAAGCCAAATTATAATCTGCATCACTACCCTCTTTGTTAGGCTGTATAGGCGATGGATAGCTTTGTTCTGCGGCACGCTTACGTTCTTTTTCCATATAGGCGCCACGCACTAATTTAGCTCCAATGTGATAATTTTTCTCTTTTGCTTCTTTAATACATTGCGCTAAATAAATAAATCTATCATGCCTGTAAAGCTGATAGGTATTATAAATGATAGCAGTTTCTTTATTAAATTTTTCTTTGTTTTCGGTTGCTAAATCATCAATTGCAGGCTGTATCCAACTCTCTTCTGCATCAAAAAACAAGGGTTTAGAAAATTTATAGGCTTGTTCGCAAATGCTATGCACCCTGCCTCTTACACACTCCCACTCTGTATTTTCAGCATTCGTTAAATTACCTTTTGCGCTTACTTTTTCAAGAAGAGCAAAACGGGCTAAACCTGTAACCTTAAAAACACAAAACGGAATGCTTACATCATTTTTTGCTCGATGAATGGTTTCAATGGTTTCATTCATGCAGGCATCAAAATCAGGCTCGGTTTCTTTGCCTTCTACCGAATAATCTAAAATAGTACCAATGTTATATTTAGCAAGCTCTTTAATAGCTGCATCGCACTCGGCAATGGTTTCTCCACCAACAAATTGCTTGTAAATGGTATTTTTAATGATGCCTTTTATAGGCAAATGCAAGTTTAAAGCTAAAGGCGTAAAAACAGCTCCAAGCTTTACAAATGTTGGGTTCCCTATAATTTTAAAAAGCCTGTATGATCGTATTAAATCAGCATCGCTTTTAGATATAAAGGCTTTTTCGGTATTGTCGAATGAAATCATATGAGTGCAAAGATAATTTTAGAAATGGAAATTATTCATCTAAAATTAAAAATTAGTGGCACACATTTACTTACTTTTGTATCCATTATGCAACTAAATTCAATTGGATACACTGTTTTTTTTGAAGAGACTGATTTTAATCATCTCAATCATTTTTTAAAAGAAAATTCTTTTTCAAGCATTTTTGTTTTGTGCGACAAGAATACCGAAAATCATTGCTTACCATTATTTTTAAAAGGAAACAAAGCATTAAAAAGCGCAAAAGTATTTTCCATTCCCGCGGGAGAAAAGCATAAAACGCTTGATACAGCATTATCTTGTTGGAATTTTTTATTAAATAATAATGCAGATAAAACATCTTTACTCATTTGTTTAGGTGGTGGGGTTGTTTGCGATTTAGGCGGATTTATTGCCAGTACATTTAAGCGCGGCATAAATTTTATAAATGTACCCACTACCCTACTTGCTATGGCAGACGCCTCTGTGGGCGGCAAAAACGGCGTTGATTTTAACGGCTATAAAAATTTAATTGGTACCATTACCCAACCGCAAGGCGTTTTTATTTGTGAAGATTTTTTAAAAACTCTTCCACCACGACAAATTAAAAATGGCTTTGCTGAAATTGTAAAAGCCGCTTTAATTGGAGATAAAAAACTTTGGAAGAAGTTCTTATCGCTATCTAAATTACCTGACTCGAGCCTTTTTAGGCGAACATCATGTTACCCTTATGAAAAAAATATAAAAACGAAACATGAAACTAAACTGACTGATTTTATATTTGATTCTGTTTCAGTAAAAAATAAGATTGTTTTAAAAGATCCTACAGAAAAAAATATTCGTAAAATATTAAACTTTGGTCATACTGCCGGACACGCAATTGAAGCATATTACCTAGATAAAAAGAATAGCCTGCTACATGGCGAAGCCATTGTTATGGGCATGTGTGTTGAATTATGCTTAGGTAAAATTCTCACATTAACCTCTCCTAAAATAGCAATGGATGCGTTTTTATTTTTCAAGAAACATTTTGCTTTACAGCCATTCTCAGAAAAAGAAATAGAAATTTTTATTGAATTAATGCAACACGATAAAAAAAATAAAAATGGTGAATTAGGTTTTGCTTTAATTGAAGATGTAGCCAAACCATTAATAAACATTAGTGCTTCGGCGCAAGATGTAAAAGAAGCTTTTGCGTTATATAATAATTTACTGGCATGAGTTCTGTTCTAATTTCTCATCCTACAAAAATTGTAAATGGCACCGTAAATTTGCCGGCTTCTAAAAGTATTGCTAACCGTTTATTGTTAATGAAAGCGGTTGCAGGGTTTAAAGATCTTGAAATTCATAATCTTTCAAATGCGCGTGATACACAGATTCTAAAGGGAATTTTAGATAATATCGATACAAACAAAACCATTGATGTACACGATGCCGGAACGGTAATGCGCTTTTTAACAGCTTACTTAAGTTGTTTGGAAGGCGAATGGATTCTTACAGGTACTGAGCGAATGCAACAACGCCCGATTGGCGCACTGGTTAATGTTTTACGCAACTTGGGTGCTGAAATTGAATATTTGAATACCGAAAATTATCCTCCGCTAAAGATAAATGGCAAAAAATTAAAAGGAGGTAAAATTGATGTTGATGGCAGCATTAGTTCTCAATTTATTTCTGCTTTGCTTTTAATTTCTCCATTGTTTACAGAGCCTTTAGAGCTTCATATAAAAAATGAATTAGTCTCTACGCCTTATGTAGCAATGACTTTAAAACTAATGCAGCAGTGGGGTGCAAATTATATCTGGAAAGAAAATATCATTTCAGTCGAGAATAAACCATACAAAAAACCATCTAAAAAAGTTTTTGTTGAAAGCGACTGGAGCGCCGCATCCTACTTTTACAGCATCTTATCACTTGCTAAAGAAGGGAAAATTACCATGCCTTACTTATTTAAAAATAGCCTGCAAGGAGATAGTGTTTGTGCCGAATTATATAACGATTTAGGAATTTCTACCGAGTTTACAAATGAGGGAGTTATCTTAAAAAGGACAAATCACATAACAAATAAGTTTGAGTATAATTTTTTAAACTGTCCGGATATAGCCCAAACACTGGCTGTTAGCTGCGCTGCAAAAAACATGGAAACTAATTTACAAGGCTTGCAAACTTTATCTATCAAAGAAACAGATAGGATTTTTGCTATTAAAACTGAGCTTGAAAAATTTGGCATAGAAGTTTTAACAACAAAAGATTCAATACAAATTAATTCGAAATTTAAAATTCAAAATTTAAAAATTGAAACATACAAGGATCATCGTATGGCTATGAGTTTTGCTCAGCTTGCTTTGTGTTGCAATAAAATTGAAATAGAAAACCCTGCTGCTGTAGAAAAATCATTTCCACACTTTTGGAAAGAATTAGAAAAAATTGGGTTTATTCTTCAATACAAATAACTTATTTAATTAAGGTTACCGTGCCTTTATAAGAGTAACTTTTATTATAGTAATCGGTAGCGTTTATTAAATAAACATACACATCTTCTGCCGCCGAAACACCTTTCATAGCACCATTCCAGCCATTTTTAACGTTAGTAGAATGATATACCAAATTACCCCAGCGGTCAAATATTCTCATCTCAAAATCAAAAATATAATCGCCAACTACATTAAAATTATCATTATAACCATCTCCGTTTGGAGAAAAGGCATTTGGTATATAAAGTGTAAAATAGGGTTCAATAACTAAGCATTGTGTAAGTGTATCTTTACAGCCAAATGTATTAGTTACAATTAATGTTGGGCAATAGGTACCAGTATCTCGGTAGGTATGTTGAGGGTTTGGTAATGTGCTTGTAGAATCTGTTGCATCGCCAAATGTTTGCCAAAACACACTACTTATGCCACTACCGGGTGCATAAGAAGCATCTGTAAATTGTACTAAAGGGCTAAGTATGTTTGGGGCATCAGGTGATGAATAAAACTTTGCTTTTGGATGAGGGTAAGCCGTAATCATATTAGAAATATAACTTTTTGCAATACAGCCCTTGCCGGATGTAGCTGTTAAACTAACCGTAAAAACACCCGAAGCTTTATAACAATGTGTAGGAGTAATAGCTGTGCTTGCATAACTTGAATTTGTTCCTCCTAAATTCCAATTATATTTTATGGTATCAGTTGATGAAATAGTAGTTGAATTAGTAAATGCTACACATAATGGATAACAACCATTTTGCTTATCAGAACTAAAACTTATTTGCGGTAATGGGTCAATAATTACATTTATGGTTGTATCTATAGAAGGTGTATTGCATCCATCTTTTAAAATAAGTGTATAAGTAGTTGTTACAGGCGGACTAACGTTTACACTTTGCCCGGACATTGAGCCTGTATTAGATACCCAAGTATAAGTAAACAAACTATCTCCACCAAAACCTGTTGCATTTAAGTTAGTTGTAAAACCTTTACATTTTTCTGCACCCGGGCTAACCGCTAAAAACTTTAAAGAATCTCTAACAAAAACAGTTACTGTGTTTGAATCTTTACAACCTTTTGAATCGATTACTTTTACTGAATAGGTAGTTGTTGTAATTGGATTTACACTATTTGTTTGAGTACCTGCTGTTGCATTCCATAAATAACTATAATTAGTTGTACCACCTATTACATTTGCAGTTAGTGTAGTAGCTTGACTTATACATATAGTTTTTGGAACACTTGAAACAGTTAATACAGCTGGCTGTGTAATACTTATTGTGGTAGTAGTTATACAGCCTTTAATATCTGTTACAGTTGCCGTATAGCCGGCTGCAGCTAAATTACTGGCTGTTGATGTTAATTGAACAGGTGTAGTATTCCAAGAATACAAATAAGGAGTTGTACCACCCATTGCACCAGCTATTGCATTACCGTTACTGTCTCCAAAACAAGAATCGTTTTTAGATGATGTTATGGAAGCTATTAGAACTGCTGGTTGTGTAATTGTTACAACAGCCGTATCCATACAAGCCTGCGCATCTGTTATTAATGCTGTGTATGTACCTGCAGGTAAATTACTGGCTGTTGGTGTTGCTTGAGAAGGAACTGTATTCCATAGATAAGTATAAGGTGATGTACCGCCAATGGCATTAACAATAGCATTACCATTACTATCTCCAAAGCAAGAATCGTTTTTAGAAGATGTAATAGAAGCTACTAAAACACCAGGTTCTGTTATTGGCACTAAAAAAGCGGCCAAACAACCATTAAAATCTTGAACGCCTGCTGTGTATGTTCCTGCAGTAAATCCACTTGCTATACCAGTAAGAGATATTTGTTGCGGAGGAAAATTCCATCCATACGTATAAGGAGATGTGCCACCGGTAGCCGTAGCGGTTGCACTTCCGGTAGCCAAGCCATTACAGGTAACATTAGTGGCCGTTGCTGTTAACGTTAATACAGCGGGTTGAGAAATAGTTACAGTTGTTGAAGCTAGGCATCCTTGTGCATCTGTAACATTCACACTATAACTTCCTGCCGTTAAATTAATAGCTGTGCTGTTTGATTGAACCGGAGTTGTAGTCCAAGCATATAAATAAGGTGATGTGCCACCAACTATACCCACTACGGCGTTTCCATTACTTGTTCCAAAACATGAATCGTTTTTAAATGAGTTTATAGAAGCAATAAACGCCGGGGGTTGGGTAATAGTTATAACTGCTGTATCCTTACACAAGTGAGCATCGGTTATAGTTGCCGTATATGTACCTGCAGTAAGGTTATTTGCCGTTGGTGTTAATTGAACTGGTGCTGTATTCCACAAATAGGTATAAGGTGCTGTACCGCCAACTACGCCTGTATTGGCATTTCCATTACTTGTTCCAAAACACGAATCATTTTTAGAGGATGTGATGGATGCAACTAACAAAGCAGGTTCCGTAATTGTTATCGGAAAAATAGCCTGACAACTATTTACATCTTGAACGCCAATAGTATAAGACCCTGCAGCAAGTCCGGGTAAAATTTGAGTGCCTGTTGTTATTCCTCCCTGTGGCGGACTTATTATTCCTACTGTGTAAGTTGGTCCTGTTCCACCCGATACTACAGCAGTTGCGCTTCCTGTACTTAAACCATTACAAGTAACATCGGTTGTTGTAGCCGTTAAGGTCAGCACAGGCGGTTGCGTTATAGTAACCGTTGCGGTTGTTGAACACAAATTCGCATCATTTACGGTTACGGTATAGCTTCCCATAGGTAAATTACTTGCGGTTGCGGTTATTTGTGCCGGAGTTGTATTCCATGCATAAGAATAAGGTATTGTACCACCTCTTACACCTACCGTTGCGCTTCCATTTGGAATACCAAAACAAGATAAATTACTAAAAGCAGAAATAGAGTCTTTAAGTACAGCGGTTTCCGTAATCACCTGTGAGACTGTTCCTTTACAACCATTGGTATCTGTTACCGTTAAGCTATAAGTTCCCGGTGCAAGCGGACTATCCATGGTAGTTGTGTTCCCATTCGTCCATAAATAATGATAAGGGGCGGTTCCCTGCGTTACTCCGGCTAATATACTTCCGTTGTTCAACCCAAAACAAGTAACATTGGTAAAACTTGTAATTGTTGGCACAGGTGCAGAATTAACTTTTATAGAAGTAATAGCTGTGTCTTTACAACCATTTCCATCTGTACCAATTACCATATAGGTTTGATTTGAAGGTGGGTTTAAGCTTACAATACTACCTGTTGTTTGGCTTGCGCCTAACGAAGGACTCCACGTATAACTAACAGCGCCACTGGCTGTAAATGTAGCAGGGCTTCCTTTACAAATAGGGGTTGTTTGGCAATTAGTATCTCGTATTCCAAAAACTAAATTGCAATAATTTTCGCTTGCTAAATAATCAAAGCTTATACAAGAATGCTGTCCCGGAAATTGAATAATGGTATAACCTTCTGTACCAACTAGCGTAGTGTTATTAGGATAACTCATGTTTATACCAGGCCAAATAACTGTATATGGCACTGATGTAACAATGGGTACTGTTATGCCGCCTTGCCCAATACTAGAGAAAGCAACTTGTGGATCTATTACAGGTTTATTAAAACAAAACGTAAATACGCCGGCTAATGTGTTTCCAAGTGTTGTGTTATTTGCCGGTAAATTATATTGAGCAGGAAAATTGCCGCTTGCAAACAAAGATGGCGTTGTAAATAACCCTCCAGTAGGTTTTGTAAGCGATATACTTAAATTAGAAGATACAGACCCTGTACCGCCGGTAGCAGTAACTGAAGCCCAGCTTACCCAGTCTAATTTTGTGGTATCGCAATAGGGATTGACGGGCCCTGTTAAAGACATGTTTAATCCAGGAGGAACCACAATATTAGTGGTTGCACTTCCTATACAACCGGTTGCATCTGTAAATCCAACCGTATAATTTCCACTGGTACTTAAATTAGCCGTTGCTGCATTTCCTCCTAATGGAGTCCATGTATAAGTAAATCCAGGTGTTCCACCCGAAGGAACAACTGTAGCTGATGTAACTCCGCAAGTACCAGCACCCGTAGTTATAATACCTGTGGGCGGTACCGGATTATTGTAACTTATTACTAAAACACCATTTCCACCAGGGTTTCCTGCAGCGTTTCCTACAGCGCTGCTTGCTCCTCCTGAACATGCAGCACATATACCCGCAAGGGCACCTGCATTACCCGGAGTTTGCGCATTGCCATTATTTACGGTAGTTCCTAAGCTTGTACCACCGGCGCCACCAGAACCACCATTATCGGTAGGAGGAGTATGACCACCGCCGCCGCCAACTAAACCGCCGCCGCCACCGCCGCCGCCTGCTCCATCAGCACCACCAGCATTGCTACCGTTTAAGCCAACAGTAGAGCCAGATTGACCTAAAATACCATCAGGCGCACTAGAACCACCCGGAATACCACCTTGTCCACCGCCACCGCCTTGAGAACCACCACCTTTATTTCCACCGCCACCGCCGCCACCGCCGCCGCCTGCAACAATTAATATACTTGCGCCATTCATAATGCCTGTACCGCCGCCGCCGCCGCCGCCAGGACCAGAACAACCCGATGTGCCGGGGTTTCCACCCGAACCGCCATTACCTAAACCAAAACCTCCTGCGCCTGCGCCAGCACCGGCCTGACAAGCACCGCCCTGTAATCCGCCACCGCCAACTATAATAGTTAAAGAAGTTCCTGGTGTAACTGAAAGCACGCTTGTACTATAAGCACCCCCGCCACCTTCGCTACCAGAATAAGTATCTCCGCCACCGCTTGCGCCTCCTGCACCCCATGCCTGAACCGTAATAGAATTAACACAAGCAGGGACAACAAAGGTTTGGTTACCACCTGTATAATTAAATGTT
>CAIXZI010000702.1 GCA_903923915.1 uncultured Bacteroidota bacterium | reverse complement strand
TTTCTTTTTATGGCAATTTTAAAAGCACATTACAATTACGAAAAGAAATTAAATCAGCTCAAAACTATAAACCTTCTAACAACCAAATTTATCAAAGCAGCATAGTTTTTGATTATTACATAAAGAAGAAAAAGTTTTTTAGCGACTTAAATAAAAAACTATTTAACGCTTAACAGGCTGCCATACGCTGCGTTCAACCCCTTTGCAATATCTATAAAAACCTGTAACCAAAGCTGCATTCATAATAACAAAATGCGAAATAGAAATAAGTGGCTTTATTTTTATACCAACTTTAATCAGTAGATTATTTAATAAAGGAGCGATTAAAAATAGCATCTGAAAAAACAAAACTACTTCAAAAAAAGCATTTGTTTGAATTAACAAAGCACAGGCTATGCAGTTTATCAAAAATAAAAACGGAGTAATCCATCTTAAAACCTTATGCGATAAAAAAGAAAAGGAAGCGCTGGTCCAAAAACGAAGTGCCAGTTTTTTAAAGTAAAATAAGTTTTGAAAATTACCTGTAGCAATACGTGCCTTGCGCCTATATTCACCTTCCGTGTCAGCTATAGTGTCTTCATAAACAATGGCCTCATTTTCAAATAAAACTTTGCCTTTATTATTTAATACGTGACAGGTAATAAAAAAATCATCTACATTAAAATTAAGCGGCACTACAGGGCAGCTTTCTTTTCTAATGGCATAGCAACCACCTTCTGCACCTAATACAACATTCCACAAGTTGCTTTCTGCGCTTTTCAAAAAATTTTCGAAGTGCATATATTGCAATTCATTTTTTGTAATTGTTTCTGTATTAAGGGCAAGTTTTACAATATTGCCACAAACCAGTTGCACATCTGTGTTTTTAAAATGTTTAACTAATTCATAAAAAGTATCTTCTTTAAAAAATACATTTGCATCCGTCATAACAAAAATGGGTGCTTTTGCTTCTTCGCACAAATTATTGATAATGCCAATTTTCCCTGTCCGCTCTGTAAATTCAACTAATGTAAGTGTGGGGTGTTTTTCTTGCAGCTTTTTAATAATAGAAACTGTGTTATCGTTACAAGCATCTGTTCCAATATAAAATTTAATTTTTTCTTTAGGATATGAAGTTGCAAAAGTGCTTTTAATTTTTTCTTCTATTACTTTCTCTTCATTATAAGCGGCACAAATAACGGCTATTTCAGGCCATTTGTCAGTAGATTCAAATACATGAGTAGGTTGTTTTTTTTTAATTTTTGAAAACACATACAACAAAAAAGGATAAAATATATACGTGTGAAATATTGCATAAGCAGACAGAAAAAACAATATTTCTACAAATAAAAACACGCTTACAGGGTTTTATAAAAATCGACCAATTGTTTTACTAAAGTATTATTTTCAAAATGTTGTTCGATGAAATTTCTGGCTTCATTTTGCAATGTTTTTCTTTTTTCATTATTACTTAAAACCTCAATAACCGCATTGGCAAAATCATCTGCATTATCTGCCAATAAACAATTTTTAGATGATGTAACCTCAATACCTTCTGCGCCAATTTTGGTTGACACAATAGGTTTTGCATACGCCATGCCTTCAATCATTTTAATGCGCATGCCACTGCCGGATAACAAAGGCACTACCATAACCGAATAGTGATGATATACTTTTTCGGCATGCTGAATTTTACCAATTACTACCACGTTTGGTTTGTTAAGCGCTAATACTCCATCGCTCATGCCCCTGCCAATTACATAGAATTTTGCCTGCGGAATTTTTGATAACACTTTATCCCATACGTTATTTATAAACCATAACACGGCTTCTTCATTAGGCATCCAATCCATGCTGCCAAAATGAAAAACACTATCGGGCAATTCTTCTGTGTGATTTACCTGGTATTGCTGCAATTGTATGCCTGTTGGCGAAACATGAAAAGGCGTTTCAATGCCCCATTTTTTAAAATATTGTTTATCAATATCTGTTATGGTAACAATGGCATCTACACTTTGCAATACTTTCTTTTCGAATTTTTTTAAACGTGCGGTTTGTAAAGCAAGATATTTTTTCTTTAAAAAATTACCTTCATTAGCAATCATTCGCTCCCAAATTAAATGCTCAGTATTATGCGTACGTACTGTTATTTTAGCTTTGCTATATTTTCTTATCAAAGGAATATAATTTCCTAAAAAAATACTTTCCAGTTGAATAATATCAAAATCATTTTCCTTTAATAAGGAGGTTAATTTATTTTCAAAATCTTTAAAATAAAACCTCGAAACAAAATAAGATTGATTAGAAAATAAATTAGTAATGGCTCCAAGAGCTGTTACATCTGTATTTCTGTAAACAGCTTGATACTTACTATTACGTTTAAATTCTGCATCAACTTCATTATCGGCTTTAAAATGTTTTTTGGTATTGATGCAAAGCAAGGTTAAATCAACAGTATTGTTTATCAGCCCACAACACATATTGTACACAGCTATAGAGCTACCATCGTTTGGCGGATAAGGCGGTTTATTAGTTATTTGTAATAGCCGCATGTTGTTTTTTGTTTTTACGAAATAATTTTTTGAAAAAATCTGCATACAAGGCCGCATCAAACAAAGGCGAATCGTTAGCTGCTTTTAAAGAAAGCCAAATTCCTATGGGAAGAAATATGGAAGCTGCTACCCACATACCTATAACACCATTTAATTTATCCTGCAGTACCATTTTTTCGCAAGTAATAGATATTACGTGATAGGTTATAAATAAAAACACTGAAATTACAACCGGCATACCAAAGCCGCCTTTGCGTACAATAGCCCCCAGTGGCGCACCTACAAAAAACAAAATAACGCAAGCAAAAGAAAGTGTAAATTTTTTGTGCCACTCGGTAGTAAGTTTTGCTTGGTCCATCAATTGATTTTCTTCTTCCGTTACTTTTGATGTTAGGAATGAATCGGCGCTACGAGCCATGTTTAGCGCACTTTCTATTAAATTTTTTCGGGATGCAGGATTCAACTTTGCTAAATAGTTATCTAATGAAATGATTTGTTTTATGTGTAAAGAATCATTTCGTTTACATTGCGCCGCACTTTTTTGAAAATAATACAAATTATAAAACTGATTATAGGTTTGTTTATATCCCTGCCAGCGATATTTTACTGCCGTATCTGTATATTGCGAAAGCAAACGTATATTCATCATCTCGGCATTATTCTTAAACAGCTCCTCATCTGTTTGCTGCATTTTAACTTTGCTTAAATCTATATTAACTTCCTCTTCTTTAAAATGCATAATCATGTTTGGCCTGGTGCGCTCTTCACGCGCATCTTTTAAAGGCTGCTCATAACGTGTGCCATTAAATAGTTTTATACTTAAAAACTTTTTGTTGGCCGACATAAATATTTGCCCATCCTTAGCATACATCTGCGTAACATTACCTCTTCCGGCACTATGGTCGTATATAGAAACATTATGTATGGTAATACCGTCATTATCTTTTTTGCCTATTCTAATGCTGTAACCTTCAATACCATTATAAAAAATACTTTCTTTTATATTAACAGCAGGCTTAGAGCTGCGCACATCGTATAATAATTTTCCGGCCTTTAAATGAATGTATGGCAAGGTATAATTGCTAAACAAAAAACAAAAAAAGGCTAACCCTAAAATAAAAAACAATAACGGACGCATGATAGATAATAAAGATAATCCAGCAGATTTCATGGAAGCCAACTCATAGTTTTCGCCTAAATTTCCAAACGTCATAATAGACGAAAGCAGTATGGCTAATGGCATAGAAGGCGATAAAAAAGTAGCAAACATATAGCCAAACATTTTTGTTAGCGTAACATTATCTACGCCTTTGCCTACAATTTCATCTATGTAGGTAAACAAAAAAATCATAAAAAAAATAAACATGCCAATAAAAAGCGTGGCCAAAAAAGGCGGTATAAACTTTTTAATTAAATAAATATGCAGGGTCTTAATTAGCATTAGCAGCACAAAGTTATCATTATACCCTGTTTTTTAAAAATAAAATAGGGCGTTCTGGCGATTACGCCGTCGGGCTTTTCGTTTCAAGTTTTGTTAATTACAACAAAAGCTTTCCACTACAAATGCTTTTCAGCATTCAGCGAAGCAATTAGAAATAAAAACGATGAGCTAAACCCTAACGCAGTTATATTACATTTAAACATATTTTTTTACATTTGCACACTTAAACCAGCCTATGTTAAACGGAAAAAAAATAGTTGTCGTACTACCTGCATACAATGCGGCTAAAACGCTAAAACGCACCTACGATGAAATACCTTTTGATATTGTAGATGAAGTTGTTTTGGTTGACGACCACAGTAAAGACAATACCAGCGAGGTAGGTAAAGAAATTGGTATAAAACACGTTATTCGTCACGAAAAAAACAAGGGTTATGGCGGTAACCAAAAAACATGTTATGATAAAGCCTTAGAACTTGGGGCTGATATTGTTATTATGCTACACCCCGATTATCAATACACCCCCTTATTAATACCGTCTATGGCGCACTTAATGGCTAATGATTTGTATCCTGCGGTTTTGGGTTCTCGCATACTAGGTAAAGGCGCTTTAAAAGGAGGCATGCCTATGTATAAATATATATTTAATCGTTGCCTTACACTTTCGCAAAATATTTTAATCAATCAAAAACTATCCGAATACCATACGGGTTATCGTGCCTTTAGTGCAGAAATTTTAAAAACAATTAACTACCATGCCAATAGCGATGATTTTGTGTTTGATAACCAAATGCTATCTCAGGTATTTTATGCCGGTTTTGAAATTGCAGAAATAACTTGTCCTACCAAATATTTTGACGATGCGTCATCCATTAACTTCAGGCGTAGTGCAACGTATGGCATGGGTGTATTGGGTACATCATTTATTCATCTTTTTAATAAAATGGGCATTTTAAAATCTGATATTTATAAAACCAAGAAGTAATAATATGGGTATATTTGCACGTTCTTTAAATTATTTGGGGGATTAGCTCAGCTGGCTAGAGCGCTTGCATGGCATGCAAGAGGTCGTCGGTTCGACTCCGATATTCTCCACTCATAGATAGATAGGGCTTTCAGAGATATTTGGAAGCCTTTTTTGTTTGGCTGGTTTAAACAATTAAAGATGTATTAAGGTTTATTTATTGTATAGAAATATATCGTTTTAATGCAGAAAGCACTTCAATATTTCTTAGTAATTAGATTGAAATTTTTGCCCGTGAAGTCCACAAGTTCTTGATAGTAGGGAGGCCCCGAACAGCTTTAAACTGTATTCATTATTATTTGTAATGCACCGTCCTAAGACGCGAGGCCAAATTAATTTACGTTTTAAGTTATGTAACACCTTAAATTATATATGTGCACTTATAGCTGGGTTTCGTTTAATAAAGTTGCCTCATCAATTTCTCCGTTATGTTTCCAAATTAATTTCCCATCTTTATATAATTCAATTGCAGGAATGGCATCTATACCTTTTTCCTTAAGTAAATTTTTATTTTCATCTGCATCTATTTTTATAAGAATAAGTTTATCTTTTTTCTTCTCAACTAAACCTTCCAGCATAGGAATTATTTTTTTGCAAGGTTTACACCATTTGGCATTATAATCTACCAATACATATTTATCAGAGGTTATTTGCTTGTTAAAATCAACCAAAGACATTCCTTTTTTTACTGGACTT
>CAIXZI010000701.1 GCA_903923915.1 uncultured Bacteroidota bacterium | reverse complement strand
TCTTGGTTTAATTGTTGTTTTAAAAATAACTGTACAATGTTTCTGCCTGTATTAGTTACGCCATCAACTTTTGCAATGATGGCAAAAAGTTGCATTAAGGCTCGGAGTATTCGTTCACTCATATATTCAGTTTTTGAATGGTGGTTTTAGAGACTTATAGAGTTAATACCTATATAAATCAATAATTCAACAATTCTATAAATCAACAATTTAATTAATTAACCCGCAATTTAAAAAATATTAATAAAAAACACATTAAAAAGATATTATTTAATCTACTTTGTTTAATTGAGGCTCAATCCAAGCTATGGCCTCATCTAAAGTTGAAAATAATTTGGTAGGAGTTAAGGGCTTAAAGAAGTTTATAAAATTTTGCCCATCTAATCGCGAGGCAGGATTTGTAGTAACAACGGCACGCGCTACAATGTTGTCTTTAGCAGGGCTACGTTGACTAACTATAAATTTAAAAAAATCTTTAGAAGGGGCATATAAATTTGATATATTTATGATAGAAGCATGAGGTGTTTCGGTATTTACAAGAGATTTAAAAGCTTCTAAAATTTTAATGCCTTTTTCAACATCAATGGTCTCTTCTATCAAGCAATCAACACAAACTATATTGGGTTTTATTAAAGATAAACACACAAAACCAAGGTCTATTTTTTGAAGTATTTTTTTTTGAGCAGACATAAAATAATTGCTTTCGTCGCCTAAAAATACAACTTAATCTTTAATTATCAAAATTTCATCTGTAATTTTAAATTTAGCTGCCTGCCGGTTAAATAATTGGGTATGGCATATTGAGATCCTGTTGCCGCTTTTATCCAGGTGTAAGATACTGTGTTGTTTGTGCCCAATAAATTCCAAACTTCTAAACTTATCCAAGATGATTTTATGTAATGAAACACATTCTTTTTGGGTAAAGGTTTATTTTCTTTTATCAGCTGATATGAAAAACCAATGTCCACACGTTTGTAAGATGGATAACGTAATTTATCGCTCATCAACCATTTTTTTCCTAAAATAGTTACCGGTAAACCTGTGCCGTAAATAAAATTAAGGCTCATTTTTGCGGAAGGAATTTTTGGTAAATGATCTTGAAAGAACATATTAAATGTTACTAATTGATCCGTTGGACGAGGGATGTAGCCTTTTTTATTAAATACACTATCTGTTTTAGTTGTAACCGATGTGCCCGGATACCAAGGTTGATTGTTTTGATCTGTATAGGAATAAGAACCAAGGCCATTAATTTTTTCGGCAGTATGCATAACACTCATACTAACCCAACTTTCTACCGTTTTTATAAACTCACCATTTAAGCGCAAATCAATTCCAGTAGCGTAACCACTTGAATTATTAGTACCATAATAACGTATCAATACATTATCAACATCATACGGAACTATGTTTTTTAATTGTTTGTAATACATGGCTCCCATAAATTTAAAGGGGCGTTTCCACATTTTAAAATTAACATCGCCAGAAAGCACATAGTGTATAGATTCTTGCGCTTTTATGTTAGGATTAATTTGTCCTTGCAGATTAAGCATTTCTCTAAACAAAGCCGGTTGATAATAATATCCGTAAGATGCACGAAACACC
>CAIXZI010000700.1 GCA_903923915.1 uncultured Bacteroidota bacterium | reverse complement strand
CTTAAATTAAACCAAAATGTTTGGTAAAAATTACCGAAGAGTTTTTTCTGTGGTGCAAAGAAATGTGCCGTTCCATAATTGCTATCCGGATCTAAATAAATAGGATCTGTGCGCTGTATAAGCTTACCATCTTTTTCTAAACATTTTTCACCTAAATCATTTGCATTTCTAAGTTGGTTATCTAATGTTTCATTATCATAATCTTCGCCTAGGGTTAAAAATGCAGCTTTTTGCTCAGGTGTTTTGTTGTATTTTTCAATTATTTCATTGCGTTTATCGCGAGCAAGTTTATCTCTGTTTATATAAAATTGTTTTAACGTTCCGGGGTTAGCATTTGAAAGATAATCTCTTAAACCACTAGTAATATTTTTATTTACTTTACCTAGGTATAGATTATCAAATCCTGCAAAATGTGGCATACTAGAGTGCTTAGTATATTCTTTGCTTAACTCATTACGTAATAGCTCAAGGTCTTTTTCTATTTCAGCGTTTTTCTTTACATCTCCCAACTCACTTTCAATTTTAGAAGCTTTGGCCACCATTTTATCAGTCCAATAATTCTTTTTGTAATCAGCTTCAGATATCGCTTTGTCGTATTTATAAAACTGTTTTTCGTAATCATTAGCTTTAAACTGATTAACCGCCAAAGCTTCATAGGCCCAACGAGAAGTCATCATTTCTCCAATAAGAGGCACACCACCTTGTTTAGCAATAGCAGGATTTAGTTTGTCAAATTTCACCATTACACCGCTTAATAATAGTTGCGGAATAATTAAAAACGGAATCATAATGTAAATAGTAACCGCACTGTTAAATGCCGATGAAATATTTAAGCCAAGCATATTGGCAAAGCAAGATGTGGTAAATAACACCAACCAATAATCTATCCACATGCCATGTATGCCAAGCACGCTGTTACCCACCAATATAAACGCTGCTGTTTGTATAGCAGATAAGAAAAACATAATACCAATTTTACTAAGCAAATAACTTGAGCGACTAAGATTTAAAAACGATTCGCGTTTTAAGATTCTTCTATCGCGTATTATTTCTTCGGCACTAACGGTAAGACCAATAAATAACGCCACCACAATACTCATAAACATATAAATAGGCACGTTTTCATTGTCATGATAAACATAACCTTTACCGGTTTCAGCATCTGTGTTAAAATACTTTATAACATAAGCCAGTATAAGCGCTAATACAGGGGCTTCTAACAGGTTTATTAATAAATATTGTGTGTTAGTTAATTTGCTTTTTATATCACGTGTAGTGAAAATAATATACTGTTTAATTTTATTCGGAATTCTAAAGGTGCTTTCAGGAACATCAGTATGAGAGCCGCCTCTGCCAATTTTACTTTCTATTAATTCTCTATAATGACCACTCCATTCTGCCGGAGAAAATTTACGTTTGTTAGTTAAGTTTCCAAACTCATCTACAACCTTGGTTTCGATGATGTTGAAGATTTGCTCCGGATTAACGTTACCACAGGTAATACACTCGCTCTCTTCGCTATTTACGTGATTAACCAAGCGTTTAAAATAAATAACGGCATCAACCGGGTTGCCATAATACACAGGGTATCCACCCACATCCAATATCATTAACTTATCAAACATTTTAAAGATGTCTGATGATGGCTGGTGAATTACCACAAACACTAATTTACCTTTTAAAGAAAGCTCTTTTAAAAGATCCATAATGTTTTCAGAGTCACGAGATGAAAGCCCTGATGTTGGCTCATCTACAAACATTACGGCAGGTTCACGAATTAATTCTAAACCAATATTTAAACGCTTACGTTGCCCGCCCGATATTGTTTTTTCTAACGGAGAACCCACTTTTAAATCACGTGTTTGCTCAAGTCCAAGGTCGGTAAGGGTTTTCATCACCATCTGACCAATAGTAGCATCATCTAAATTGCCGAAGCAAAGTTTAGCGTTGTAAAATAAATTTTGATAAACAGTAAGTTCTTCAATCAATAAATCATCCTGAGAAACCATCCCAATAACACCTTCTATCTTGTGTTTTTCGGTGTGAATGTTTACGCCGTTAATTAAAACAGCACCACCACTTGGTATTTCATTACTATTTAAAACGTTTAACAGTGTTGATTTACCAGCGCCCGAGCCACCCATAATACCAATAAGCTTACCGCTTTCTTCGTTTATGTTAATGCCACGTAAACCAAGTTTACCACCCGGAAATTTATATTCTAAATCAACTGCCTGAAAAGAAACCGTTGTGCTTGATTTATCAGCTAAAAACTTACTG
>CAIXZI010000699.1 GCA_903923915.1 uncultured Bacteroidota bacterium | reverse complement strand
TTATTTTTAATGCTTTCTAAATTTACATTACTAATAGAAAATTGACTTTCCTTATTTGTTATAAACTCTCCCAATTTTAAACTTGCATATAATATAAATGGAATTATGGGTGGCAGACTAATATTGGCAGTTATTATAACAATGGCTTTATTTAATTTAAATAAGTATGCGGTTGCAATGGCAGAAATTAACTGATAACCCCAAATAGGAATTATTCCAAAAAAAATACCAACACTAACTGAAATAGATTTTTTTAAAATGGATTCTTCTTGATTTGAAAAAGCACCTTTAATATATGCTTGTGTATTAGCAACACTTAGTTCTCTTATGAATTTTTTTGGTCGATGCCAAACAATTGCCAAAGGAACCAAGCATGTATTTAAAACACTAATTCTAAAAAAATCTTTTGTTGGTCTAAAATGCGAAACGCGTTCTTCTTTTGGCGGATAAAAAACACCAACAGGCATTGGTATAACAGGTATTCCTGCCCAAGCGGATTTTACTATAACCTCTATTTCAAATTCAAAACGTGTTGTATAAAAAGGAATGTTTTTTAATCTTTCGATTGGGTATAAACGATAACCCGATTGTGTGTCAGGCATATTGATTCCGGTTTCCAATTCATACCAAAAGTTTGAAAATTTATTTCCAAAACTACTTTTACCCGGAATGTGAGCCTGGTTCATGTTTCTAGCGCCAATAATTAATGAATCGGGTTGTTCTTTAATTTTAATTAAAAATGCTTCTAAATCTTCCGGATAATGTTGCCCATCGCTATCAATGCTTATTGCATATCTATAGTTTTTCTCGAGGGCAAATTTAAAACCTTCTCTTAGTGCTAAACCTTTGCCGCAATTTTTATCGAAGTTTACTATGGAAATTACGTCTTTAAATTTTTCTAATATTTGAGGTGTGGTATCTGTAGACCCATCATTTACAACAACAATGTTGTTTGTGTATTCAAGTGTATCTGTAATGACTTTTTCGAGTGTTTTCTCGTTGTTATAAGTTGGAATTAACACACAGCAACGCTGTTCTTCAAATAAATTATTTAAGCGACAAGCGTAATTCATTTATTTAAGTCCAAATTTGCCCTTAAATTTTACATAAATAATTTCTTTGCCTGCAATATTTGCAGTAACATCAACCTCGTTATCTTTTTGTAAAATAGTGTAAGAAATAGTAATGTTGTTTTCCTTTAACGGATTTATCATCGCTAAAAATTTAATGTTGTTTCCCTCTTTTAAAACCAATGATTGATTGATTTTTTTAGCCAAGATTTCTTGCACCATTTGAATAAGCGTAACACCAGGCGCAACAGGTATTTCCGGAAAATGACCTTTATAAATTTTATGCTCAGGATTTAATTCTACGGTTGCTGTAAATGTATTTTCAACGCTTAAAGCAGTCGAATTAATTTCAGTATAAAAACTTTCAAGTAAGGGCTTAATCATTTGTTTTTTGAGTAACTATTCTGTTTAATTTAATTTTTAAACGCAGCAATCCTTTATGCTTTAAAGATACGCTTTCGGGCAAATTATCCGCACCATATTTATACACAGTTTTTTGTTTGGTAAATATTTTTCCGCGAACTAAAGTTTTTGCTATTCTTGGTGAATTTGCCTGCGTATAATAAAAATATTTCTTACCTTTTTTATGGGTAACATATAACATATTTCCCTGCTTTCTATTTACATATATTTTAGCGGTTTTGTTTAATAAAGGATATAATAAAATTGTTCCCATATCGCTTTCTAAAAGATTTGTAATTTTTGGTGTATTCATTGGCTCAAAGCAATACGCCGTTTTCAGGCTATCTTTTTTTATTTCTATATCAAACATTTTCATGCCCACTTCAGTAACAAAAGCAAGATGAGAAGTTGCGCTATCAGTTTGTTTGTGCAATAACAAGCCGGTATAATATTTATTGAAAAGAAAGATTTGGGTTTTATAAAGCATTGCGATTTCTGAAGAAACCATGGGTTGTACATCAGAAGATAAAATTCTTCTTTGTTCAGCTAATTTGTATTTTATAGGAATGGCGCAGCTTGTAAGCAGTATTAAAATACTACCTAAGTATAAATTTTGCAGCCGGAATATCGCCATTTACTTTTTTGTTTGTAAAATCAATAATGGTAAAATCATCCGTTGTTTCTACCATTTCGAGTTTAATTACCGAAGTTACAGCTTTATCAAAATACATGTATATTTTTTTCAAACTTTCTTTCATTCCTTTGGCAAGTGGTGTCAGTTCAAGTCTGTAGCCTTTATCGTTTTCACCATATGCAATTTTAAATTTGTTAGAATTCAATATATTCCCATTAATGCAGGAAATCATAATATCATTTATTTCTTTAAATATTT
>CAIXZI010000698.1 GCA_903923915.1 uncultured Bacteroidota bacterium | reverse complement strand
AATGTTCCTATTCCGTTAGGAGTAAAAATTCCGCCGCTGTTTATGTTGGTTCCAGACCAACTTCCTCCTGCAGGAGTAGCTGTTAGTGTAACCGGAATAGGTTGGTTGCATAAATTCTGGTCTGCTCCTGCATTAACGGTTAAAGTAGAATTTATCACAGTAATAGGTATAATAATACTATCCTTGCATCCGTAAGGGTTTGATATACCCGTAAACTTTACATTAAATACCCCTGCAGATAAATAGGTATGAACAGGATTTGAAAGACCGGAATTGGTGCCATCACCAAAATCCCAAAAAACATTGGCCAAGGGAGAAGAATTGTTTTGAAACTGAAAAGGGCTGTTTATACATGCCGTAGGATAATTGGTTGTTATTTGCAAATTAGGTTTGGGGTAAATGTTTAGTACTATTTGCGATGTATCAAAACCACATCCATTATCTGCAAATTGGTAGCAAGTGTATGTTCCGGCAACGCTGTATGTGTGAGTCGGACTTGTATTATTTGAAAAATTTCCATCGCCAAAATTCCAGGATATATTGGTGCCTCCTGATGAAAAATTAGTAAATGTTATTGTTTGCGGTGCGCAACCCGAAGTAATATTCGTGTTAAAGAATGAAATTACATTGTTCTTTTTTACGTTTATTACCTTTACAATTGAGTCCTTACCACATGAATTAGATACAATTAACTTAACATAAAAAGTTGTATCATTTCCGGGAGCTGCGAAGGTATGGGATGCCGGATTAAACAAGGTTGAATTTGGACTTCCGTCACCAAAATCCCATACGTATTGATTCGATTGACCTGAAGATGTATTATTAAACTGAACCGTAAAAGGAGAACATCCTGTACTCAGGTTTGTTCCAAAATTTGCAATTGGTTTTGTATTTACTTGCACTGTATTTGTTTTAACGGATGAACCACAAATATTAGAGGCAGTTAATGAAACAACGTAAACAGTGTCTGTTAGGTTATGACTGTACACCACCGATGGTGGAGTGGAGTTATTTGAAGTAGTACCATTTCCGAAATTCCATTGGTATTGATAATTAAAACCTGTTGATGTATTTGTGAAACTGGCTGATACAGGAGAACAACCGAAGTTTGATGATATTAAAAAATCTGCATTGGGTATTGATACAATTTGAAGACTTTTCATTATTGAATCTTTACAACCAAGGTTGGTGACCCCTACTAATGTTACAGAATAGGTTCCTAAACTGTTATAAGAATAATTAGTAGAATACAAACCCGATGAATTACCATCCCCAAAATTCCAAACATAATTTAATCCGGCAGTTGAATTATTCGTAAAAGAGGTAACAGAATTTATGCAGGAAATGGCAGGTAAGGCAAAATTCATTACTGGTAAATCTCCAACAGTAACCGTTTTGCCGGATGAGTTGGAGCAACCGGAGAGCGGATCGGTATAAGTATATGTTAATGTAAATGTTCCAATGCTGGAAACAGCAGGACTGAATGTTCCATTTAAACTATTAGTAATTCCAACTCCTGACCAATTTCCGCCTAATGGGTTGTACCCGGTTAAATTAAAAGGTAAAGAAGAAATACATGTATTATCATTTAATCCGGAGTTGACGCTAGGTAACGGGTTAATTGTTGCCACTACTGTATCTTTTTTTACACAGGTACCTGAGCCAACTGTATAAACCAAATTATATAAGCCTGTAGTTGTAGGAGTTAAAACCCCGGAAGAACTTATTACACTTGCTCCTGACCAAGTGCCTCCGGCAGGATTGGCAGTTAATTGAATTGGTGCGGCATTAAGACAAATTTTGAAATCTGAACCGGCATTTGGGATAACAGGATTATTTACATAAATGATTGCCGTATCTTTATTTGTACAACCGGATGAATTAGTATATGAATAAATAATCGGGAAACTTCCGTTATTGGGTGCTGTAAATACACCGGCACTTGATATACCCGAACCGGACCAGGACCCACCCGATGGAGAACCTGTAAGCGTAATAGTTGAACCAATATTGCAAATTGTTTGATCTGCGCCTGCGCTTACAACAGGTAACTGAGATACCGTAACAGAAACTGTTTTAGAACTGGAGCAATTGGTAATAATGTTACTTGTTACAACGGTATAAATAGTTGTACTGGTCGGGGTTGCAATTGTAGTTGCCGTGTTAGTTGAACTTAGGCTTGGCCCTGGGCTCCAGGAGTACGTGTTAGAACCCGTTGCAGATAAAGTGATGTTATTGCCTATGCAAACGGTGGAGGAAGGCGTGACCGTAAGAGAAGGTAATGGATTTATAGTAACCAATACCGTATCTTTTGATTTACAATTTGCGACATTGGTGGTTGTTAAAATATAGGTGTAGGTAACAGCTGCGGTGGTGGTATTAGTTAAGCTTACAGTAGGCGCAGATATACTTGCAGAGCTTAGACCTACAGAGGGTGTCCATGAATAGGTTGTTCCGGTAATTGAATTTGTGCCTACAGTTACAGTTACAGTTGAACCACTGCAAACTTGTTGGTCGGCCCCAGCAACAGCCAAAGGAGGCGCAGCCACATTTATTGTCTTTGTGGTAACAGTAACTCCACAACTATTACTTACAATAAGCGACACCGTCATGGTGCCTGATGATGTATAAGTTATTGCGCCGGGTATTTGTACTGTTGAACTTGATGGACTCCCTCCGGGGAAAGACCATATATATGAATTAGTAATATCCAGCGGCGAACCG
Source organism: uncultured Bacteroidota bacterium (assembly GCA_903923915.1). GTDB lineage: Bacteria > Bacteroidota > Bacteroidia > B-17B0 > Aurantibacillaceae > PALSA-968. The sequence continues at coordinate 4,535 of CAIXZI010000698.1, read as the reverse complement.
CATGTTAATACGGAAGCAGTTGGTGATATAGACTGACCTACGCAAATTACTGTAGATGTATTTATTGTTACCTGCGGCCTTCTATTTACTGTAACTGTTGAAGTGGATGAAGAAAATGCCCCGCATTTATCGGTTAGTGATAAACTCACAGTATAAGTTCCCTGATTCTGGAAACGAACCGTTGAATTTACCGAGGTGGAAGTAGTTCCCACCGAAAAAATATAATCCTTTAGCGAATCTGTCGAACATGTAAAAGAAGCTTTTCCAATTTTCCATCCAATAATTGTTGGCCTGCATTGATTCATACCAGAAGAGGTATTCGAAAAATTAACTGTTAACGGAGAACATCCGCTAGATACGTCTTGAGTAAACGACGGTACTGCCGGCGATTGAACACAAATAATTTTTCTCATGGTATCCGAACCGCAATTATTTCTGGCAATCATTGAAACAGTATACTGACCTATACTTGAAAAACTAATGGCTAATGAATTCGTTCCCCAAGTAGTTGGGTTACTTGAAGGATTAGAAAGACCAAGAGACCCTGTATTAACTGACCAGCCTGTTGGTGGAGATATTGACCAATTTATTATTGCATTAGAGCATGTACCGGCGCTATTAACTGTTGAACCGGTTGCAGTAGTATTTGCGAAAGTAATTATAGAATTAGCTCCCGAATTACAAGCTACTGTATCAGTTGCAGTAAACTTAGCTTTTGGTTTTTGAGAAACGGTAATAGGCTCAATTGTTGAAACACTGGAACCACATGTGTTTTGCGCAGTTACTTTGAAATAATAAGTATTTAAAACCGTGGCCCCGGTTGCACCGCAAGAACCTGTTGCAAAAAGTTGACTATATGTAGCCGGAAGGGGTTGACTAAGTGTTCCGCCAAATCCGGCATTTGTTGTATAGGTATAAACCGTTCCGGGCGGGTTGCCTGAAGTATTATTTAAACCAAATAGTATCGAAGAAGGCGCGCACAGATCTGCAGAACCTGATAAATTTGAAAGTGTAATAGTGGGTGGTGTGCCATTAAAAACTGTATAATTACTTGTAGCTACGCAACCGTTTTGCCCGGTAACCTGAAGTGTTAAGGTAAAACTTCCGGAAGTAGTATATGTGTGCGTTAATCCCGCTGGTATAGTTGAATTATTAAAGGGTGGCGATCCATCGCCCCAATTAATATTATAGGATGTATTAACTGCGGTAGTAGTTGAAGTATTTGTTACCTCTAGCGGAAAGACTCCGGTTGCGCAATTGGTAAAGGGCGTATTATTACTATTAAAATTTGTTATTGAAGCATCCGGAAACTGCTTAACAGTTACAATTTGTTTTGTGCTGTTAGTACAACCTGTAACGGTATTTGTGGCAGTAGCTGTAACTGTATAGTTCACAGTTCCACTACCTGGAGGTGTATTGTACGTGTTTGAAACGGAGTAACCGGTGGCAGTCAAAGTTCCTTGACCAAGACTCCAAATCATATCTACTCCGGGTTGATTTGGACTTGAAAAAGTAAAAGGAAGCCCTGCGCATTGAACGGTTGAAGGTGATGTAGTAATAGCAGGAGGATCTGGTTTTTGATTAACCGAAATAGTTTGTGTAGATGAAGATGAACAACCCGTTGTATTATTTTTTACTGTTAGAGATACTGTGTAGGAAACAGAACCGGTCCCTGTAGATGTGGTATACGTGTGTGTTTGGGTAACTCCCGTTGCAATTGCAGAGCCGTCACCAAAATTCCACGAAAAAGTAAATCCGGAAACACTAGTGGTTGAAAAACTAACAACGCTTCCCGCACAAGGGTTTGTGGTAGAAACTGTAAAAACTGGGCTAGGCGGAAGCGGATTAACAGTAACTGTTATTGATTTAGTTGCCACGCAGGAGTTGGTAAACAAAGCACTTCCAATCAGGGTATAGGTTCCAACTGAAGCCGTGTTAACAATGAACGGATTACCGGAAGAAACGGATGTGGAGGGCACTGTTGTCCACGAATAAGAAGAAACTGTTACTGTAGTCGGTGTTCCAGCGACTGTAGCCGTTATGCTGACGGAACTATTTTGGCACGCAGACAAATTGGAGCCAATATTTATCGAGCATTGGGCAGAACAATTTTCCAATACTATTAAAAAATAAAGTACAATAAATAATAATATTTTTTTTAACATTTTAAGTGTGTTAAGCAAATATATATCTAGTGTATAGATTTGTTAAAAGATATCTAGATAATCATCATAATATTCCGTTAACTGGAATTATTTAAATTACCACACTTTTAAGGTTAATTTTTCAAAGAACTAATTAATCAACTGAAAATAAAAAATTGGGTAACTACATTTAAAATCGAGTTATATCTAAATAAATATTCCAAATGATGGAATAATTTTACTGATTAATTCAATGATGCCTGGATATATGGTAAGATTGTATTCTCACTACTAACAGGCTTTTTTAAACCTGTTTTTGGTTGTATAATTTAATATATGTATATAGTTGATTCATTAATTTCTAATAACAAATAAGGACATGAGAAGAATTGCAATAGTTGTTTTATTTTCATCTTTTTTTTCGTTTAATATTTTTTCACAAGTGAAAAATAGAGTAATAACTGAAAAAATTAAGGTGGGGTTTATACAAGCCGATACTATTTTAGTAAAACTAAATGATTATCAATCTCAAGTAAAAATTTACGAAAAATATAAAAAGCAGTTAACTGATGAGTTTGAATCAAATAGGGGTAGAGATAGAATCTAGAATTAATGATTACATCAGAAAAGAAAAGAATTATACTGGGGAACAGCTAAATATTATACTGCAGGAAGTTCAAGAGCAACAACAGCATTTAAATTCACTTGCTCAAACAACACGTCAAAAAATTCAACTCAAAGAAATGGAAATTATTGGCCCTTTAAAGGAGCGAATACTAAAAGCGGTGAATATAGTGGCTAAATCCGAAGGTTATACTCATGTTTTAGCTCAAAATAGTTTTTATTTTGTTTTAAATTCATTCGATTTAACCGATCGCGTAATTGTTACGGCAAACAAATTATAATTCAATAGATCTGTAGGCAATTTTATCTTGTTGTCTTTTTAAAATACAAAAACATTGTAATAATTTGTCATCAAACTAGTTATTATAAGTAGTCCACATGAAATCGAACCATTTAAATTGATTAAATAGAGGTCATTAACTTTAAATTACATTGATTCATAGCGATCTTTTGCCTTTTTTGGCATCCATTTCGATAAAAAAACATTAATTTTTAAATAAAAGATTGCACATTTTAATTTAATAGCTTCCATTATTCGAAATATTTAAGATGTTAAACAATTAATCACAAACCAATTCAAAAATATTTTATTTAAATAACCAATTATAACACTAAGCTAGCTAGATAATATTAACGTTCAATAATCGTTAATTTATTTTCCTAAATTTGGAAAAAAATATTGAAAAATATCCTTAGTATTAAGCACCTAGTTATAATAAGCACTTATTATTTTAAATTATAACAAACGTAAATTATAGTTTAAGTAAGATTGAACTAGTAAGCTGATTTTTTTTGGGTTAGAAATACGGATTCGTTTTTCCATGATTTTACTGCTTGAAGTAGATTTGATTTTAGAAAATAGGGCATAGTAGTAAACATAAGCAACATAAACCCCAAAACGTGATGTAGTTGGTAATTTTTTTATTCCCTCTGAGGCTTGCTTAAAATCTATTTCTATTTCTTTTTCTATTTCTATTTTTTCTTTCTCAGTAAATTTCTCCATATTTAAATTTGGAAAGTAAACTCTTCCTAAGGTTCTGCAATCTTCTTTCATATCCCGTAAAAAGTTCACTTTCTGTAGAGCAGAACCTAGTTTCATGGCAGCCGGTTTTAATTTCAGGTAAAGGTCATTGTTTCCACCAGTAAATACTCTTAGGCACATTAAACCAACTACTTCAGCTGATCCTAGTATATATTGTTTATATGACTCATGCGAATGATTTTGCTTAGTTAAGTCCATCTCCATACTATTCAAAAAGCAATCTATTAGCTCCATTTCTATGCCATACTCATTCGCAACGTTTTGAAAGCTATTTAGAATGGGGTTTAAGCTTATTCCCCTTTGAATAGACCTATAGGTGTCTTCTCTAAATTCAGACAATAAAATTTCCCTATTATACTCATTAAATGAATCAACAATCTCATCCGCCAATCGTACGAACCCATAAATATTATAAATTGCAGAATGTATCGATTTGTTAAGGCAGTATATTCCTAATGAAAAACTGGTACTATAAGTACGTGTTGTTAATTTACTTGTTGCAACTGAAACAGCATCAAAATTAATTTTCATTTGACAAATTTCTAATAGTTGTTTATCAGTTAAATATTAAGCTATATATTATTTGTAAGTCTTCAAACCAATCCGAACTTTTATAGTTAAAAATATTTGGACACTTTCCGTTTTTAAAATTAATGATTTTTTTGATTCAAATTTTCGTTTGTCGGTTCAGTCGTAAATTTATTTCCGACTGCGGACTTTGGCTT
>CAIXZI010000697.1 GCA_903923915.1 uncultured Bacteroidota bacterium | reverse complement strand
TACTCGCTCAAAACCTTTGGGCTTTTGCTGTTTGTATGGCTTGAAATTGGATTTAGAATACGTTGGTTCCTAATACCGAGGCAGAAAAAGTATGATTAAAAATTTCAATCCGTACAGTTGCTATTTAGGGCGTAATAGTAACAAATTGTATTAAATCATTTTCCAGTACAAAAAGATAATTTTTTCCTCCATTATTTAAATTAGAGTAGTTTTTGGCGTAAACAATTATTTGCGAATTTGTAGCTGTAGTAGATAAACCACTTAATTGCGCAGCCGTAAAAGTTACCGAACTATTGGTACCTGCCAAGTATTTATAAATAAAATTAGTGGTAGATGCGTTATCTGTAATCATAACCACGATAGAATCTGTATTGCTATAATTAGTAGCACCAAAATTAATAGTAAGTGCTTGAGATTTACTAAATGTGGCAGGTAAATAAGTTGAGTTTGCAATTATTGGATAACCACGCGACACAGTAGCCGTAAATGCGCTAAAATTTGTATTACCTCCTACATTCCATTTTACAGCATTGTAAATAGAATTGTTTGTGGTATCTGTATAGGTATTTATATTACTATTTGCGTTGGTAGTATTATATTTTAAAACAGTGCTATCTAATTTTAAAACACCTACTTGCTCTCCGCCAATTGGTATACCCATAACTACATATAATGAAGATAAAGGTTTTGCCGTTTTGCTAAAGGTAGCTCCGCCTTGGTATTGCGATATGCTATAACTTGGCACACTAAGGTGCATGGCATATAACACGCCGTTTATATTATTTGTACCACCAACTCCAAAACCACTACTTGTAGTTGTGCTTTGTGTTGTATTGCCACCGCCACCTGTGGTTGTGTTATTTTTTTTACAGGCAAATGCTATGCATATAATGGCTGTTAGTATAATTGTTTTTTTCATTTTTTGTTTTTAAAACTATCAAGGCAAATTTATTTATTGCAATACCTATCGCAAAAATATCATATTAAAATAGTTTTATACTGTTAATTTATCTCAACACAATAGGTAAATAATGCTTTGAATAAGCCGTTACTTTTTTATAATTTCAACTCCAAATGCTTCGCACAAAATTCAGAAAATACTTTAGCCTTTCTATCTTCTTGCTAAGTTTAAATATAGCAAAAGCACAGCTTGGTAAAGAGGCTTGGCATTGGCAATTTGGCGATAGTTGTTCTTTAGATTTTAGCTCGGGTATACCGGTTGCAGGCAAAAGTTCTATAAATACAACCGAAGGTTGTGCATCAATTAGCGACCCCAATACAGGACAATTATTATTTTACACAAACGGCACCAAAGTATGGGATAAAAATAATAACCAAATGCCCAATGGTTTTGGTATGATTGGCGGACAGGGTACCTCCACTCAGGCAGCACTTATTGTTCCTAAACCGGGAAGTGCAACAACTTACTATTTAATAAGTGCCGACCAAGGTGGATATATGGGGCCAAACCAAGGCGTTAATTACTCTATAGTCGATATGTCTTTAAATAGTGGCTTAGGAGATGTTACTATAAAAAATCAAATCCTTACGCCCCCACCTACTACTGAAAAACTTACCGCAGTAAAGCATTGTAATGGCACAGATTATTGGATTATTATACATCCTTTTAACTCTAACGCTTTTAATGTTTATTTGCTAAACTCATCAGGCATCAACATTACTCCTATCATTTCAAATACAGGAACGGTACAAAGTAATTTTAGTGGCAACTATGGAGAAACTATTGGTTATTTAAAAGCCTCTCCTAATGGTAAAAAATTGGCTTGTGCTATCCATCAAATGGATATTCTGGAAATATTTGATTTTGATAATTCAAATGGGCAAGTTAATAACCCTATTACTATAAAATATGGATACCCCTATTTAGGTTTTGGCGCATACGGTGTAGCCTTTTCCCCTGACAACTCTAAACTTTATTCAACAAGAGAATCAGGTAGTGTTTTTCAATATGATTTAAGTTCAAATAACGCGTCAACAATAATAACTTCGCAAGTTAATTTATCAGATAGTGTTTTAAGTGATTTGCTTGGGGCGGTTCAATTGGCTCCAGATGGAAAAATCTATCTAAGTATTCAAAATTCAAGCAGGTTGGCAGTTATAAGTTATCCTAATAAACTAGGAGTATCTTGCAACTTTAATTTGCATGGCCCCGTTTTATCAACTGCAGTAGAATGTAAATCTGGTTTACCAAACTTCATTGAAGCTAGTAATGATGTATTCTTTCATCAATCATATAATACCTTCTTATGTAGCTTTCCAAGCTATATTCTTAATGCAGCTATAAACAATACAAATTACCTCTGGTTAAACGGAGATACTACAAAAAACACAACTATTAATACATTTGGTAATTATTGGGTTTCATATATAAACTCCCAGGGCTGTAAAGAAATAGATACTTCCCATGTAGTACAAACACAAGCCCCTGTAATTAATATTTTACATGATACTGCACAATGCAGTAATTTGGTTACACAAATAAATTTAAATGCAACTTATACAAACACCACCTCATATTTATGGAATGATAATTCAACTTCGCCTGTAAGTCTTCAAACCAATCCGAACTTTTATAGTTAAAAATATTTGGACACTTTCCGTTTTTAAAATTAATGATTTTTTTGATTCAAATTTTCGTTTGTCGGTTCAGTCGTAAATTTATTTCCGACTGCGGACTTTGGCTT
>CAIXZI010000696.1 GCA_903923915.1 uncultured Bacteroidota bacterium | reverse complement strand
TACATTTACCATCATCAACATTAATAAGTTTAAAGGCTTTCATTACTTAGCCTTCATTTTATTTCCTTTGGCTTCGTGTGTTACTTCTGCAAGTCCCAATTTTTCCATAAGAGGTGGTAAATAGATACCAAATCTGCCACGCAAGCCTTTTTTTAAACCATACCAACCGCCGACCGGGTTTTTTTCTGAACGTCCCCAGGCTTCAACGGTTCCTTCTTTAGCTGGTTTTTGCTCATCGGCACTTCCAAGTTCCATCCAATCGCCGTGCTTTTTTAGCATAGTATGTAAATCGGCAACACAACGGTAATCGTAATGCAAAACCGTTTTGCCAACGGTGCAAACTAAAATGTCTTTACCATCTTTTACATCTTTGTGCATAGTATATTCTGATGATAGGGGTGGGGTTTTAAGTGCCCATGGGTTTTCTTTTGTGCCTTGTTCTTTTGCCATAAATTTTTATTTTTTCTAAAGATAGAAAACTTTTTTGCGCAACTTATTAATTAAAAACAAAGTAAAGTCCTACAAACAACACGGCAAGCCCGGCGCTTGTTAAGCCATACATAGCTAGGTGTACTGGTTGATTGGCATAAATGTTTAAAAAAGTAAACACAAAACCGGCAAGTAATAATATGGCGCCAATTAAAATGAGTGTACGACCCCTTTTGTGGTCTTTTTCATGTTGAATTTTTTTCAACTGCTTAATGATATGCTCTATTTCTTCTTCCGAAACATCATTTTCTTTAAATAGTTTTTCTCTGATATCGTCTAAACTGTACTGAGCAGATAATAAACGTTGGGCTTTTTCAAAAAGACCGTTGGTGTTTTGAGATAAATTAGTAGAATGAGTATGCATAGTGCTGTATTTGTAGTGTCAAGATACAAAAAACAACTAATCGGCACAAAACTGACGGTAATTTTTCAAAAATCTTTATCTACCCATAAATTCTATTAAAACGCACAATTGTTATCTTTGCAGCTTAAACAAAAAACCCATGTCAACCCAAACAGATGTAGAAAAATTAAAATACCCTATTGGTAAATTTACCCCACCTACCGCGTATAGTGTTGATGAGGTTAAAAAAGCCATCAATCAATTAGAAATATTACCTGCCTATTTAGAAGAAACCATAAAAGGACTTTCTAGCGGCGAGCTTTTATTTTGTTATCGCGAGGGAAGCTGGAACATTAAACAAATTGTACATCATCTGGCTGATAGCCATTTGAATTTTCATATACGTTTGCGTTTAACATTGGCCGAAGAAACACCAACCATAAAACCGTATGATGAAAATGTGTGGGCTAAATTCCCCGACGCTACTAATGATGATTTATCTTCATCTATCCATATTTTAAAGGGAGTTCATGCGCGCGCGGTTAACCTTTTAAACACATTGACAGAAAAAGATTTTCAGCGAGAATATTTTCATCCTGAGTACAATAAAAAATTTAACTTATTTTGGTTGCTTAATTTATACGCCTGGCATGGCAAGCACCACGTAGAACAAATTAAAACAGCTTTACAACACAAATATTAAAATAGAAAGCATTGAAAACAAAACTTAGAACACATACCTGCGGAGAATTACGAATTACTGATGTTACAAAAGAAGTAGTCCTTAGCGGATGGGTGCAAACCATTCGTAAAATGGGAGCTATTACTTTTATTGATTTGAGAGATAGATATGGAATAACTCAAATTTATATTGATTCTAAAGCAGAATATATTAGTTCTTTAGTTGATAGCGGTGCCGTGAAGATGAATGACTTTACAAGTGAAACTGCAATAAAAGATATCGAATCACTAACCAGAGAGTGTGTTATTCGGATTAAAGGGGGAGTTGTTGAACGTGTAAACCCTAATCCTTTGCTGGATACTGGAAAAATAGAAGTTGTTGTTTTTGCAATTCAAATTCTCAACCGCGCTATCACCCCACCATTCACTATAGAAGATGAAACAGATGGTGGCGATGAACTTCGTATGAAATACCGCTACTTAGATCTTCGCAGAAATCCGGTACGTAAAAATTTAGAATTGCGTCATCGCTTAGCTATTGAAACACGTAACTATTTAGATAAACAAAATTTCTTAGAGGTTGAAACGCCTGTGCTTATTAAATCTACGCCCGAAGGTGCCAGAGATTTTGTAGTGCCAAGTCGTATGCATAGCGGAGAATTTTATGCGCTTCCTCAATCGCCACAAACATTTAAGCAACTACTTATGGTTAGTGGGTTTGATCGTTATTACCAAATTGTAAAATGTTTTAGAGATGAAGATTTGCGTGCTGATCGTCAGCCTGAGTTTACGCAGATAGATTGCGAAATGAGCTTTGTAGAGCAAGAAGATATTTTAAATATGTTTGAAGGTTTGGTAACACATCTTTTTAAAACAGTGAAAGGCGTTGATATTCCTAAGCTTGCGCACATGACGTATGCTGATGCTATGAAATATTATGGCAACGATAAACCTGATACACGTTTCGAAATGAAATTTGTTGAGCTTACTGAGTTGGTAAAAGGCAAAGCATTTAAAGTTTTTGATGATGCCGAATTAGTAGTTGGTATTTGTGCTAAAGGCGCCGCAGAATATACCCGCAAGCAATTAGATGAATTAACTGAGTTTGTTAAGCGTCCGCAAATTGGCGCAACAGGTTTAATTTACGCACGCCATAATGCAGATGGAACAATAAAATCATCTGTCGACAAATTTTATAGCGAAGAAGAATTAAAAAAATGGAGCACTGCGTTTAATTCGCAACCCGGCGATTTGATTTTGATATTGGCAGGAACAGAAGATAAAGCTCGAAAAGCATTGTCAGAACTGCGTTTGGAAATGGGTACACGTTTAGGCTTACGTGATAAAAATAAATTTTCTTGTCTTTGGGTAATTGATTTTCCTTTGTTGGAATGGAATGATGGCGATCCAAATTTATTGGCATCACTTGCCGGAAGATGGCACGCAAAGCATCATCCGTTCACTTCACCTAAACCCGAAGATATTGAATTGCTAAACAGCAACCCTGGTGCAGTGCGTGCAAATGCGTACGACATGGTTATTAATGGCGTTGAAATTGGTGGTGGTTCTATACGTATTCATAATAAAGATTTGCAGGCTAAAATGTTTGAGATATTAGGCTTCACCAAAGAAGATGCGCAAAACCAGTTTGGCTTTTTAATGAATGCTTTTGAATATGGTGCGCCTCCGCATGGTGGACTGGCCTTTGGTTTCGATAGGTTATGTTCTTTGTTTGGCGGCAGTGATAGTATTAGAGATTTTATTGCTTTCCCAAAAAACAATGCTGGTAGAGATGTGATGATTGATAGTCCGAGTATGATAAGCGATGAGCAATTAAATGAATTACATATTTTAGTAAAAGAAACTAAAAAGTAAACATGATTTTACTTGCTGATAGCGGAAGCACAAAAACAACCTGGGTTTTATTAGTTGATAAAAAACAAGTTGCCGAAAGCCATACACAAGGCTTTAGTCCCTCGTTTCAAAATGCTGAAACTATAACAGGCATAATGCTTGAAGAACTTGGTAAAGAAATTCTGCAAGAACAAAAAAACAAAGCGCTACAAGTTTTTTATTACGGAACTGGTTGTTCTACCGAAGAAAAAAAGCAAGCTGTTGCAACTGCTTTACAATCTATTTTTTCAGAAGCAACTATTACCATCAATCATGATTTATTGGCAAGTGCCCTCGCACTTTGTGGCGATAAGCCAGGTATTGCTTGTATTTTAGGTACCGGCAGCAACAGCTGTTATTTTGATGGAAAAGAAATTAATGAAAATCTTTTATCCTTAGGTTATTTTTTTGGCGATCATGGAAGTGGTGCACACCTTGGAAAAACCCTTTTGCAAAATTATTTTGATGGCACTCTTCCGAAAGAATTGGAAGCAATATTTTCTTCATTACCCGATTTCAACAAAGAATATATTTTAGAAAACGTGTATAAAAAACCAATGCCGCAAAGGTTTCTGGCTTCGTACACAAAAATCATGGGTAATCATATCCAACATGATTTTGTAAAGGATTTAGTAAAAAAATGTTTCACTGAATTTTTTATTCATCAGGTAGAAAAATACAGTTTACATAAAGAAGTGAAAATTAGTTTTGTGGGCTCAGTTGCTTTTCATTTTCAAAAGCAGTTGTATGAAGTAATGAGTGAACGTGGCTTACAGCATGGCATCATCTTGCAATCGCCAATGGAGGGTTTGGTGAAATACCATTTAGAGGGTAATTAAGAATTTACTTTCGGCATTTCAATTTTTAATTTCTCATAAATTTCTTCTCGCAATAATTCTCTTACCTCACCCGGTTTCATATCTTCTATTAAAACATCCTCAATTGCTGTTCTAATTAAGCGCATAGTTTGATGCCCCACAGCGGCAGTCATTTTACGTATTTGATGAAATTTGCCTTCAATTAAAATTAATTCAAGCCAGGTGGTAGTTTTATCTTCACTTACCGGATGTCCACGCAGCGCCAAATTGCTTGGAGTATCTATAATTCTGGCCTTGCAAGGTTTGGTAAAATAATCTTCCTTATGCATTCTAATAGTAATGCCTTCTTCTAATAATTTTAATGTTTCCTGTTTTACCACTCCATGCACCTGCACCCAATACACACGCTGATGCAGATTTTCCGGTTTTAGTAATAAGCCTGTTAGTTGTTTGTCAGTGCTTAAAATTAGTAAGCCTTCACTATTTTCATCTAATCTGCCAAGGGCATTTGTTCCTTCCGGGAAATTATAATTTAAATCGCCTAAAACTTTTTTCTTGGGTATGCGCACAAACTGCGACAACATTTTGTAAGGCTTGTAAATAATAAAGTATCTAAACATCGTCAACAAAAATATGTGAATAATTAAGATGCACCTTGCATAAATTGTTTTTTATTTAGGGGTTACTTAGAGGTATGAAATAGCCTTGTTTCATCTATTCAAATTAAGGGTAAAATAAGGTTATACCATATGACATTAAAACAATAACATCAACATATGAAAATCCATTTAATTGCTATAGGCGGAAGCGTGATGCACAACATGGCGCTAGCCATGAAAAATAAAGGTTACATCGTTACAGGTTCTGATGATGAGATTAATGAACCATCTCGTAGTCGTTTGCAAAAACAGGGTTTATTGCCAGAACAAATGGGTTGGTTTCCTGAGAAATTAGATAAAGATTATGATGCCGTTATTTTAGGTATGCACGCTCGCATTGATAATCCGGAACTTTTACGTGCACAAGAATTAGGCTTGAAAATATTTTCGTACCCCGAATATATGTACGAGCAAACTAAAGACAAAATACGTGTGGTAGTTGGTGGCAGTCATGGTAAAACAACTATAACTTCTATGATTTTGCATGTATTAAAACATGCCGGCAAAGATTTTGATTATTTGGTTGGTGCGCAACTACAAGGCTTTGATACTATGGTAAAACTCACCAAAGAAGCTCCCATAGCGGTTTTTGAAGGAGATGAATATTTGGCTTCGCCAATTGATAAGCGACCAAAATTTCATTTATACAAACCAAATATTGCCATTATAAGTGGTATTGCCTGGGATCATATTAATGTTTTCCCAACGTATAAAAATTATGTAGATCAGTTTGAAAAATTTATTCATCTAATTGAACCCAACGGAAGTTTGATGTACTGTGCTGCTGACGCTGAACTAAAAACCTTAGTAGAAACAACCGAAGCTCCAATTAGTAAAACAGCGTATGCGGTTCCGCAACACACTATAGAAAACGGAATGACGTATTTGGTTCACAACAATAAAAAAATTCCACTTAAAATATTTGGCGATCATAATCTAATGAACTTAGAAGGCGCGCGTTTGGTTTGCGAAAAACTAGGAATAAGTGATGAAATTTTTTACGAAGCTATACAAAGCTTTACCGGCGCAGCTAAACGTTTAGAACAAGTAAAAATTACCACCGATTTTGCTGTTTACAAAGATTTTGCACATTCTCCATCTAAGCTAAAAGCCACGATAGAAGCAATGAAACAGCAATACCCAAGCCGACATTTAATTGCTTGCATGGAGTTACACACGTTTAGTAGTTTAAATGAAAATTTCTTAAAAGAATATAAAGATTGCATGCATGATGCCGATGATGCTATTGTTTATTTTAACCTGCATACCATAGAACATAAAAAGTTAAAACCAATTACTATCGAGCAAGTAAAACAAGCCTTTAGAGATGAAAAATTAAAAGTATTTACCGAATCGAAACAAGTAACAGATTACTTAAAAGCCATTAGCTGGAAAAATAAAAACCTTTTAATGATGACTTCCGGCAACTTTGATGGGGTTGATTTCGTAAAACTGTCGAACGAACTGGCACATTAGCCATAAAACACCATTAAAGTGGTAGGCATGACCAATAATTTTAGTTGTTTTCTCTCAATCTAACAATTAACTTTGCAAGCGCTAAATCCGCACCATTAAATGATTATTTTATATTTTTTTCTTGCTCATTGGTTTCTATCTCTATTTTGTCAAACATTTTTTTTGCACCGTTACGGCGCTCATAAAATGTTTACTACAAGTCCGTTTTGGGAAAAGTTTTTTTACTTTCTAACTTTTATCTCACAAGGTTCTTCGTTTCTAAATCCAAGAGCATATGCTATTTTGCATCGTATGCACCATGCTTATAGCGATACCGAAAAAGACCCACACTCGCCACATTTTTTTAGAGATGTTTGGCAAATGACCATGCATACAAAAGAAATTTATTCAAATTACGCTAATCATAAAGTTGAACCCGAAAAAGCATTTAGAGGTAATTACCCTGAATGGCCGGCTTTAGATAAAATAGGTGATATGTGGATTGTACGCATTTTGTTTGGCGCCTTATATGTATTGTTTTATGTAAAATTTGCTACAGCTTGGTGGATGTTTTTATTATTGCCCATTCATTTTTTTATGGGGCCCATACATGGTGCAATTGTTAACTGGTGTGGCCATAAATATGGTTACAGCAATTACGATAACGATGATCATAGCAAAAACTCATTACCTATAGATATTTTTTTAATGGGCGAATTAATGCAAAACAATCACCACAAAAAACCAAACAGCATAAATTTTGCGCAAAAAAAGTTTGAAATAGATCCAAGCTATCAAATAATAAAAGTGCTTACTTTTCTTCGTATCATTAAATTACGTAAAGAACCTTAGATTTAATAGAATGTTCTAACTCTTTGGGCGTTCCGCTTTATTACAAGCGGGCGAGCTGTACCCTTCAATCTTTGCCGATTACAGCAAAGGATTTTCGGTGCCATCCCTAACGCAAACAAAATACCTCATGCAAAAAATACTGCTCATATCAGATACGCATAGTTATTTAGACGAAAAACTTTTTAAATACATCCAAACCGTAGATGAGGTGTGGCATGCCGGCGATATTGGCGATATAAAAGTTTGTACCGAAATTGAAAAACTAAAGCCCTTAAAAGCTGTGTATGGTAATATTGATGGGCAAGATGCCAGAATACGTTATCCCGAAAACAATATTTTTATGTGCGAAAAAGTAAAGGTTTTTATTACCCATATTGGCGGCTACCCCAACAGATACAACCTCGAAGCCAAAAAAATTATCGAGCAAGAAAAACCAAACCTCTTTATTTGCGGGCATTCTCATATTCTTAAAATAATGTTTGATAAAAAATACAACTTACTGCATCTAAACCCCGGAGCCTGCGGCATACATGGCTTTCATCAGGTAAAAACGATTTTACGCTTCAATATTGATGGTGCCGATATTAAAAATATGGAAATTATCGAATTGGGCAAAAGAGCCTGATTTTAGGGCTTTTTAGGTTACCAAATCATTAATACTGTTAAATAAACCATAATAATTTAAAAAACACTTGACTTGTATAGGTAAAATGTACGACCTTTGCAGTGCGAAATATTAGAAATAAACGATTAAACCAAAAAAAATGAAGACCAACAACCCGATTGTCGATAAAATGATCGAAACACAAACCGAAGCTATTAACAGCTGGGTAGATTCTACTAAAAAAATACAATCTGCTTTAATGGGCGGAAACATTGCTACAGAAGGGCAAACTATCTACAAAGAGTGGATGGAAAAACAAATGGGCGCATTTAGTGGCATGCAAGCTAATTACTCTAAAATGGATACCAACAAACCCGAAGAATTTTTTAAAAACTGGTATAACCAACAATTAGCTGAAGTTAAAAAAATGACTGATTTTAACCAAAGCTTATACAGTAGCGTATCTAATTTTGGTAAATCTCCGGCAGATTATATGACTAATTATAGTCAAGCTAACCAAGCGTGGACTAAAATTTACAATACCTGGATGGGTACTTTAAACTCTACGTACGATACGTTTTCTAAAAACATCCCAAGTTCATTAAACGCAGATGCTTTTAAAAATATTTTTGAAGGAAATAAAATTCAGTTGAAACTACAAGAGTTTTGGCAACCCGCTTTTGCTTCTTTTCAAAACGGAAGTTTTACTGCTGATAATTTCAAAAAATTTATGCA
This sequence comes from uncultured Bacteroidota bacterium, assembly GCA_903923915.1. GTDB lineage: Bacteria > Bacteroidota > Bacteroidia > B-17B0 > Aurantibacillaceae > PALSA-968. Next base: position 398 of record CAIXZI010000696.1, on the reverse strand, counting down.
GCCTGATGCTTATAAAGAAATTACGCAACAATTGTTTCAATCAATGTCTGGGCAAGCAACTATGAAAGAAGTATTTGATGCTTCTATCAAAAAAATCCAAGACTTTTTTGTTAACCAAAACAACTTGTCTAAAGAGTACGCAAGCACGTTCACTAACATTTCTGCAGAGTATCCGCAGTTAATTTCTGGCGATTTTGCTAAACTTACTGATATGTACAAACATGCACAAAACGTGTTTGGAAAAAGCTTCGAGCCAATTTTAAAATTAGCTACTCCGGGTAAAGAAAAAGAATCTGTTGAAGCAAGTATTGCTTTGTTAGATAAAATTTCCGAATACTCAGTTAAACAAGCACAATTGCAACAACACTTATATGGCACAACACAAAAAGCCTTAGAAG
>CAIXZI010000695.1 GCA_903923915.1 uncultured Bacteroidota bacterium | reverse complement strand
CGGCATTAGAAACATCGCCCATCTTCCCGCCAGCTACGGCTTTCTTGATTCCGTGCCACATCGACTCTTCTTCTTCTTTATCAAAAGGCATAATGGTTACAACCGGACCAAAAATTTCTTCCTGGTTTGTTCTGCAATCATAAGCCAATCCTTCAATAATAGTTGGTTCAATATAATAACCTTCGCTAAACTCACCACCTATATTAGCCTGTTTGCCTCCGCATAAAATGGTACCGCCTTCTTGTTTGGCAAGCTCTACATAACTCAACACTTTTTCCATGTGAGGTTTAGAAACCACAGCGCCAATTCTTGTTTTTTCTTCAAGTGGCGCACCAACAATTAATTTTTTTGTTTGCTCAACAAAATCTTTTTTAAATTTTTCGTAGATACTTCTCTTTACAAAAATGCGAGAACCGCAAAGGCATATCTGGCCTTGGTTTGAGAAGGATGAATGAATGGTAGTTGCCAACATCTTATCATAATCACAATCTGCAAAAATGATATTTGGATTTTTTCCACCTAACTCTAATGATAATTTTTTAAACATAGGGGCAGCAATACTCGCAATATGGGCGCCTGTTTTTGTACCTCCTGTAAAAGAAATTAACGGCACATTTTTATGTGATACAATGGCGTTACCAACTTTTCCGCCAAGTCCGTGTACAATATTTAAAACACCTTTTGGTAAGCCTGCCTCAATACAAAGTTCAGAAAGTAAGTAGGCGGTCATTGGTGTAACTTCACTTGGTTTGGCAACAACGGTGCAACCTGCAGCAATAGCCGGGGCTATTTTCCAGGTAAATAAATACAAAGGTAAATTCCATGGAGAGATGCAACCAGCCACACCAACAGGTTGACGAAGTGTATAATTAATAGCAGTTTCTTCCATGCTGTGTGCATGTGCGGCGTAATGTAAAATACCCGTTCCGTAAAAATGAAAGTTAGCTGCAGCTCTTGGTATATCAACTGTTTTAGCAAGCTTTAAAGGTTTGCCATTATCAATACTTTCGGCAAGGGCAAGTCGATCTAAATTTTTTTCAATGAGTTCGGCAATTTTCAATAAATATTTTGAACGAACATCTTTTGGTGTAACACTCCAAGCAGGAAACGCTGCATTAGCTGCTGCTATTGCCTTTTCAACATCTTGCTCATCGCTATCTGGAATGTATGAATAAACTTTTCCGCGTGAAGGATCTATGTTGTTTAAATATTTTTTAGAAACGGGCTCTATTAATTCTCCGTTTATATAATTTTTAATGTGTTGCATTTGTATTTATTTTCTTGATGATAAACTTAATCAGCAGACGGAACCTTAACGGTAAGTGTATATTTTTTTGGTGGCAGGCAAGATACATTGTTACAAGCCATGCACTCTACGTTGCCCATAATGGTAAAAGCTTTTTTATTGCTTCGTTTTATTTTTTGTTTAAAAACAACTTCATTACTAAACATTAAAACATCGGCAGTAAAAACACCTGAGTAAGCTTTTTCAGGGTTTGGCTCTACAACATTGCCTACTAAATCAAAATCGGGTGTTCTTTCAAAATAAAAAATAGTTGGTAGCGGGCCATCGCCACTTTGCAGCTGAGAGTATATGTGCCACTCAATACTTATGTTTGCTTTTATAATTAACTCTCCATTATTTTCGTCAATTGTATTGTAACTACATTCCCATTTAACCGGGGTTATAGTTTGTGAAAACATGTTTCCGAAAAAAAGAAAAGAAAAAAATAAAGTAATAAAATACTTTTGCCTCATGGCTAAAACTTAACTTTAGTAATACGTTTAATAGGTATTACAATGCCTTGTTTAAGAATAACACGTTTATCTGTTAAGCCCCATACGGTTGTATCAACAACTTTAGATGAAGTATCATCTTCAAAATAAATTTTAATTTTAGAGTGTTCTAAATTCCCTAAAGACAAACATCTTTGTAAATCTGCCGCACGTTGTTTAATTTCTTCTGCATCTTTTAATATTTCAATGTCCGGAAAATGTAATCCCGAAACAGCTTCTTTATCAATTACCTGATGTTTTTTTTGTGTATTCATAACGCCCTCCTTTTTATTTTAGTTGTCGTATAAAATTAATTCTTTTTTCTGAAACGAAATTAAAAATTATTGATTTGATGGTTAATTATTTTAAACAATTCATTAGGGCGTTGCGTACCAATACGATAGGTAAAACCATCTTTATCTTTTAACTCGATAAAGTGATTGCCCGAGGTATAAAACTTAACAATTTCTTTAATATAGAGATTATAAACCGGGCGTCTAAAACTGTTTTTTTTGTAGCGTAATTTTTTAATGGTGTGGATGTTACTAAAGTCTATTTTAATTTTACATGCGCCCCAAAAGCCGCTAAGCATAAGGTAATTGGGGTAAACAATGGTTTGTATATGTAACACATACATTAATAAAAGTGATAATATCATGATGAAAATACCGAGGATGAAAAAAATGTGTCCCGCAGCAGGAATCTCATCTACAGGATATGAACCAATGTGAATGCCCGATACATCAATAGGTTTGGGGTTTTCGCTCCAGTAATACCCCACAAAACAAAGCAAAGCCAATACAGTACGTATTAGCGCCGAAACCCGGTTATAGCCTAGGTATTGTTTTTCTTCGTATAGAGGGATTTGTTTTAACATGTTATAAATTATCCTGCCAAAGTTTTTGTTTCGGAATTTTTAAACTGCTTAACGATGGTGCTTTTAAATTTAATGTTAACATATATTGTTTAGATGGGCCAAATGGAACCCATGATATACGGGCTTCCCAGCAACGCAAATCTCTATAAATGCTAAAGCGAGTATAACTCAAGTTTTTAGCATCAAAATCGTAACCACTGGTAATATCAAATTTCCAGTTTATAGTAGGTTTAATACTAAAAGTAGCACTTAACTTTTGATAGTAAGTGCTTTCGGTATGCACACCTTTAATAACGGTTATGGTTTCTGAATTTCGAATATATACATCTGGAGTGTTTATACCTTTAGTGAAATTTAAAGTATAATTTAATCCAATACTAAAAGGCAACTTACTGTCTTTAAAAGCCTTTATCTGTGCGTTAGTTAAGGTTCCATTTGCAGAAAAATTACACGTTGTAAATCGAGCTAATTGAAATTGCTTCACAGATGTATGGTTATATAAATATAGATTGCTACGGGTTCCATCTGTATTTAATTTATAGGGATCAAACACCGAAGTAAAACTTACACTTACCACATTTTTAAAAAGTGCTGTACGTACCGAAAAATTAATATTGCTTAAATTATTTGTTTTAGCAGCCACATCGTAGCTACCGCCAATACTAAGCATTTGCAACAGCGCTACTTTTCTGTAAGATATACTAGTATCTGTTCTTTGTCTGATTTTTGCATCAAGTGTATTATTTATATTAAAAGTAATAGCTCCACTTTCTGCCCCCGCAGGCCCACCAAATAAGCCGTTTTGAAAACGAGAAATATGGCTATAAACACCTACAGGAGTATGATTTCTGTTTGAACTATCAATACCTGTTTGTACATATTGATAAAAATTAAGGTTACTACCCTGCATATCCGGATGATATACAAAACCTACCGTTGGCACTATTTGATGCCTAATTTGCTTTAATAATTTAGATTTAAATATATAATCTCCATAAATTTTTGTGGTAAGATTTACCTGATAACTTTGATCAAAAGCAAGCGAGGGAGTCCTTCTTATAAATGAATTCAATGCGTTTGTTGTTTTGTTATATTCTACGCTTGTTGTTTGAAAATTAGTGTATTGCTGAAAATTAGCTTGCGGACTAAGCGTAAAATATTTAAAAAGACTTATGTTTGTACCAATAGGTATGCTTTGGTTTAAGCCATATTGTATGGCACCCAGCGCAGCAGGTTTAAACAACAAACTATCTTTTGTGCTTATGGTTGCTTTGGCTTGCAAGGTATAATCAATATATAATTTATCTAACCAAGTGGCTGTGGTGTGAGCCTGATTTTTAAATGGATATAATCTATTAACCGCATACGTTAGTTGTGGTGCATCTATCTGTATGTCGTGCGATTGTAAGGATTGCACATCTCTCATATTAATAGACAGCGTTGAACCTTTAAAGCTTTTTGTAAACATAATACTGGACAGTAAATTACTTTGCAAATAGGTACTTGGTAATTGATTGTTATATCTGCCAAAGCCAGAACTGGCTGCATTTACAGAGGCACTAAAACGTATAGTGGGATTAAAACGATTATCCTGTGTGTGACTCCAATTAACCTTAAAGTTATTTACTTTGGTTAAATAATTAGGGTCATTTGGGTCTCTTTTAGAGCCAAAAGGAGGATTATCTTCTGGTCTGCCCGACACATTTTGAGAAAAAGCAAAATTAAAAGTGCCGCTATATTTGTAATTTACTCTATAATTTAGCAGCGGATTTGGCGCACTGGTATTAATTGCCCAAGAGCCATTGCCATAAATACTTCCGTATAAAAAAACCTGTAGTTTATCATTAATAGGTAAAAAATAACCCATGTTTTGCAGGTAAAATCCCTGAGTGGCAGAGTAACCATAGCTTGGCATTAGTATACCTGTTTTTGATTTATCTTTTTTTACATTCGGAAAAAAACCAAAAGGCAAACCCAATGGCGTTGGAATATTAGAAACCTCTAAAAACAAAGAGCCTGTAACAATTTTATCGTTTGGTATTATTTTAGCTCTGCTGGCACGAAAATATATTTTAGCGTCCTCAAACTCACAAGGAATACACTTCATCCGCTTAATGTACATCACATTATTGGTGTCTTTTTTTACCGCTTCACCATAAATAAAGAAGTCGTTTTGTTTTGTTAATATTCCAAAAATATTTCCTTTTTTTGTTTTTATGTTATAGATTATTTTTTCGCATTTCATTTCATCTTTACCTTGCTTAAATTGTGGGCTCCCTTGCGGAATTCCATTACTATCAGGCACTCCCACAGCAGTAATAGTATTTGCTTTATTATCAATTTCAATGTACGCCGCCTTTAAATCAAAATCTTCGTAATGCACCGTTGCATTTCCGTACAAATAGGCTTTTTTGTTTTCTGCTTCCACCCTTATCGAATCATCAGCATTATACTCAACCTTTGTTTCTATTCCATTTTCATTGTTGGCTGTGCTTAATGTATCTATGTTTTTGCGAATGGTATCTGTTTTAGGCTTTGTTGTATCTGGCTTTTGAAGATAAATAGGCATGGTACTATTTTTGTACAGATTTAAAAAAGCATGCGCCTTTACGCTGTTTATTAACACAACGTAATTAAAAACTATTAGTATAAAGGCTCGTTTGCTCAAAATCTAAAAATACTTTTGTAAAACAGCGCATAAAGCTACAAAAATTGCACTAAGCAGATGATTTGCACCAATAACTACATAAGGCCACTAAAGGTTTTGCTTTTTGCAGTTATTACGCTGTTTTTATTTAGCGAAGCACATATACCAAAAACCAAGCCAAAAGGTGTTAAAACCATAGTTATTGATGCCGGACATGGCGGTAAAGACCCTGGTTGTAATGGAAGCGTGCACAACGAAAAGACTGTAGCCCTTGGTATTGCTTTAAAATTGGGAGAATTGATTGAAAAAAACATGCCTGATGTTAAAGTAATTTATACCCGAAAAACAGATGAATTTGTTGAACTGGAAGAGCGCGCCCAAATTGCCAACCGAAATAATGCCGATTTATTTATATCCATACACTGTAACGCAGCTTCCAACTACGCTGTTTTTAAGGATAAGAACGGTAAAGTGCATTACAAAACCTATAAAGATAAAAAAGTTAAAATTCATAAAGTAGAAGTACATAACCCTAAACCCTTTGGCAGCGCCACCTACGTAATGGGTATTTCTAATGAAAAAGGCAAGCTAAACACCGCCAAACGAGAAAATGCTTCGATGTTATTGGAAGATAATTATCAGAAAACCTACAACGGGTTTGATCCACAGAGTGATGAAGCCTACATTATTATGAGTTTATGGACAGGTGCCTTTGTTGGACAAAGCGCCGATTTAGCCTCTAAAATACAGTCAGAATACACAAAAAAAGCCGGCAGGGTTGATAAGGGAGTGCAACGCCAGAGTATTTGGGTATTATGGCGCACCGCTATGCCAAGTATTTTAACCGAAGTAGGCTTTTTAACCAACCCCGAAGAAGAGAAATTTCTTGGATCTGAAAAAGGACAAAAATACATGGCTTCTGCCTTGTTTAGAGCCGTGCGTAGTTATAAAGATGAGAACGAAGGCGTAAGTAAAAAATATGACGACGACTTAGAAAAAGAAGAGCCCCTGGTAAACGAAAATTTATCTAAAGGAAATGTAAATGATGTTGAGCAAGATTCTTCTTCAATTGCAAATACGGCTAATGAAGAGTTGTATAACGGTTTCTTAAAGGAAGCAGATGATTTTTGGAAAGCAAAAAAATATGAAGATGCCCAGTTAAAATACGAAAAATGCAACGAATTAAAACCCGAAGAAAGATATCCACTGGCACGAGTAGAAGAATGTAAAAAGAAAATTGCCGAACAAAAAAGCAGCCTTAGTGTTGAGGAGCAACAAAAAAAAGAATTAAAAACCAAGTACAATACTTTAATTGCCAGCGCTGATAAATTAGTCGCACAAAAAAATTGGAATGCCGCCGCCATTCAATACCAGCAAGCAACTGAGCTTATGCCTGAAGAAATTTATCCAAAAGAAAAATTAAAAGAAATTGATGCCGTCATTACAGCAGAAAAACAACGTCTAAAAGAAAAAGAAGAAAAATATTTGAAAGAAAAAATTAAACATAATCAAGAAAAAGCAAGATTAGCGGCAAAAAAGCATGCGGCAGATTCTTTGGCAAAAATTCAAAAACAAAAAGCAGATACCATTCCGCCAAAGGCAAAAGATATTGTAACTAATTATAAAGATAAAACGCCTAAAAAAGATACGGTACAAAAAATTAAAAACAACAATACTCCTCAAAGCAAGCCTGGCGTAGCATTTAAGGTGCAGTTTGCTATGAGTGAAACAGAGCCGAACTTAAAATCAGATAAATACAAAAGCATAGAAGATGTTGGTTTTTATAAAGCCGGAAACGTTTTTAAACTTACATCGGGTAATTTTGCAGAACCAAATGATGCCATTAACCTGCAGCATAAAATGAAAGAAACATATAAAGACTGTTTTGTCATTGCATTAAAAAACAACCAACGTATAGATTTTAAAGAAGCTGTTAAACAAATTTCAAACAACAAATAATTATGGAAGAAAACACAGAAATACAAAAACCTCAGGAAGAAAAAAAGAAACGTGGCGGACTTTTGCCTTGGTTATTATTGATTGCATCGCTTGTAGGCAATGGTATTTTGGTTTACATGGTTAACGAGCAAAAGCAAATTGTAATTCAAAAAGAAGAAATAATAAAAACAGTTTATGTTGAAAAAGACAATGTAAAAAATGATTTATTAT
>CAIXZI010000694.1 GCA_903923915.1 uncultured Bacteroidota bacterium | reverse complement strand
TGACTGGAGTTCAGACGTGTGCTCTTCGATCTCCGGACTATCATTTTTATGACAAGAGGTTGTAATTAATACAACTAAAAATATAGAAAGGAGTTTTTTTAACATAAAGCGTGCAAAGGTACTAAATACTTGTTATATAGTGGCTTCGATACTTTTCCACAATAGGCTAGCTGTTTTATCCCAGCTGAATTTGTTTTTTTGTTCAAGCCCTTTACGAATTAAGTTGTTTCTTATATCACTATCCTCATACAACGTAATCATGGCATGTTTTATTTCATTTTCATCAAACGGATTTGCATAAATGGCTGCATCGCCTGCAATTTCGGGCAAACAACTGGTATTGGCAGCTAATATAGGTGTACCACATTGCATGGCTTCTACTAAAGGGATGCCAAAGCCCTCAAAATAAGGTACATAGGTTAAGGCAAATGCCGATGCAATTATATCTTTCAGGTCATTATTAGCTAATCGTCCGGTAAAAATCACCTCATCTTGTATGTTTAAAGTTTTCATTAACTCATACATTTCACTTTCTCCCCAAAAAATAGCGCCTGCCAGTACCAATTTAAAATTAGATTTTGTTTCGGTTTTAAAAAGATGAAATGCTTTCAGTAATCTTAAAATGTTTTTGCGTGGATGCAAAGAGCCTACAAACACAAAGTAATCAAAACCTTTGGTGTATTTATTCTTGGTGGCTGCTTTTACTTCATTGCTAACTACATCAAAATAATCGTGTATGCCGTTATAAACCACATCTATTTTAGAAGGATCTATTTTATAATTTTCTGAAATATCTTTTTTACTAAACTCAGAAACGGTGGCTATACGAGTAGCTTCTGCTGCAAATTTCGGAAAGAAATGGTTGTAATAATGTCGGGTAAAAAAAGGTAAATCTTGCGGATAATGAACAAAGTTAATATCATGAATAACAGGTAGTTGCTTGCACTTTGCGCCCAAAGCCAATAAACCATCGGGCGATAAAAACAAATCAGGTTTTAGCTTGTTTAATAAAGGCTTAACCGAAAACTGCATCCAATAATAATATAAGAACGGATGCCTTGCAGGAGGAGATAATACAATAGGAGTGATGTTGTTTCCAAAAATAAATTTTTCGTTATAAGGTCTGTCAAACAAAAAAATAAAATGCACCTCCGGATGCAAACGTGTTATCCTTTTTAAAGATTGATAAGCAAACCAGCCAATGCCATCTAAACGACCATCAAGCAATAAGCGTGTATTTACAACAATTTTCACGAGGCGGTAAAAGTAATTTTTTTAGTTGATTTTTATACGAAATAACATGTTAGTTAAAAAATTAACGTTTTTTAGGGTTTTTAAATTTTGTTGTTAAATGCAATGAAATCAGTATGTGCAGGACTAATAAACAATTTAGAATGGTAAATAAACTCAAAAAAGGCAAAAGAAAGTTTGGATATTAACTTTAAAAAAATATTTTTGCACAGCTTGTTTTAAAAATAAAAGTGAAAAAGACAATATTACATACAACAATTTTGGCAGCACTATTAGTGCCTATGTTGTCTTTTGCTACTTTGGGAAATGCTGTTTCAGCATTCAGCGAAACAAGTAAAATAAACAAAAACGATAAGCTAGATAAAAATAAACGTGTTTCTGACGATAAAAAACGTAAAAAAGAAGATACAACACAAACTGTAAGCACTACTATTGCTTATGATGATGTAGATTCTTTATTAATGTTTCCGTCTCATGATTTATATGGCACGTGGGATACAGCTTCTTGCCACCCTAATTTATTTGAACAACAATTTCCTGGAGATTCTGCCACCATTTATTTAACAGACGATTGGAATTGTGGATTTACTATGCCTTACACAGGTATTATTACTTCTGAATTTGGTTGGAGACGTCGCCGTCCGCATTATGGTAC
>CAIXZI010000693.1 GCA_903923915.1 uncultured Bacteroidota bacterium | reverse complement strand
GACACATCTAAATTTGTTTTTTCAGCAATGTCTTTTAAAATCATGGGCTTTAACTTAGTTTCATCACCTGTTAAAAAATATTCTGATTGTTGTTTCATAATAGCATTCATAGCTATTAACATGGTTTGTCGGCGCTGAAACAAAGCCTCTATAAACCATTGGGCATTTTCTACTTTGTTTTTTATAAAACCTGCTGCTTCTTTTGAGTTTTTATCTTTTTGTTTGTTATAACGCGTAAGCATTTCTAAATAATCGGCACTTACTTTTAAATCGGGCATATTGCGCGATGTTAAACTCAACTCCAACTCTCCATCGGTACTTGTAATAACAAAATCAGGTATTACCTCTTGTATGTTTTGTGATGACAGCTCAGAAGTGCTACCAGGCTTAGGATTAAGTTTAGTTATTTCATGCAAAATATCTTTTAGATCCTCTTCATTGATGTCAAGCTTGCGAGCAATTTTGTCGTAATGCTTTTTAGAAAATTCTTCCATGCAGTTTTTAACTACATCAATAGCAAAATGAATTTCTTTTGTTTTATGCGGATTACGTTCTAATTGTAATAATAAACACTCCTGTAAACTACGTGCTGCAATACCGGGTGGATCAAGACTTTGCAATACTTTAATCATTTCTTCTACTTCAACATCATTGGTAATAATGTTTTGTGTAAAAGCTAAATCATCTACTAATGAATGTGTATCTCTGCGGATATAACCGTCATCATCAATGCAACCAATTAGATATAAGCCAATAGTGTATTTACCGTCATGAAAATCAAGCATGCCAAGCTGCTCTTCTAATACATCATGAAAATCAGTAAGCTCACGTACGGGCGTTTCTTTTAAATCATCGTCTTTGCCGCTATTATTTATCTGATATTTATAATCGGCAAACTCATCCTCATCTACAAAATCTTCGTAACTAATATCATCATTTTGAAGACTTATTTCTTCATTATCACGATCTTCCGTTTCAAAGTTTTCAGCATCGGTTTCATTATCTACTTCTGTTACCGACGATTCTTCATTTGTAAAATCCTCTTCAACGCTATTGTCATTATCCTCCTCTAATGCCGGATTTAATTCTAATTCTTCTTTAATGCGTTGCTCCAATGCCATAATGGGCAATTGTATCAGTTTCATTAACTGAATTTGCTGCGGAGAAAGTTTTTGTTGCAGTCGTAAATGCTGCGATTGTCTTAGTGCCATAAATCTTGCACTAAAATACAAATAAGTTTTCTGTTTTAGAATGCTTAAAAAACAAAGTAATTGTTTAATTTTTCGACTATTACACTTCTTTAGATAATAGTGTGCGGTCATGTTGAGCCTGTCGAAACATTTGCGTTGCCCTCCGCATACCCTTCGACAAGCTCAGGATGACAACACACGATTTCACATTTAACCTATCGAAAATATGTGAGAATGATTTTGTAATTTCAGCCTCGTTAAACTCATGACATGAAATGGCTATGTTTTCAAAAAAAACACCAATTAAGATAATATAGCTATAACATATGGTAACTAGAAAACAATAATATCTACATATGAAAATTTTAAAATTTGGAGGAACCAGCGTAGGCTCTGCCGACCGGATGAAATCGGTTGTCGATCTTATTAAAAAAAATACCGAGCCTGTTATTGTTGTTTTAAGTGCTATGAGCGGCACTACCAATAATTTGGTTGAACTGGCTACTAATTTATATGCCAAAAATAATGCAAAGGCTAATGAAATAATTTCAACTTTAGAAAACAAGTATAAGCAAGAAATAAAAAATCTTTATAAAACCGAAACTGTTCTACAAAAAGCAGCACATCTTATTACGTATCATTTTGATTATTTACGTTCGTTTACCTTAGATATGTTTACGGTTAACGAAGAGAAAGCTATTTTGGCCCAAGGTGAGCTTTTATCTACGGCCATGTTTCAATTTTATTTAGAGGAGATAGGGGAGAAATCTGTTTTGTTACCCGCATTAAATTTTATGCGCATTGATGATAACGAAGAACCTGATTTAACTTACATTGAAACACACTTAAAGCAAGAGTTAGAAAAAAACAAAGGCTTTAACTTTTACATTACGCAAGGGTTTATTTGTCGAAACATTTTTGGCGAGATAGATAATTTAAAGCGTGGCGGAAGTGATTATACAGCTTCTTTAATAGGAGCAGCTTTGCAAGCAACTGAAATTCAAATTTGGACTGATATTGATGGCATGCACAATAACGATCCGCGAGTGGTTAACAAAACACACCCCATAGAACAACTTTCGTTTGATGAAGCTGCTGAGTTAGCTTATTTCGGAGCAAAAATTTTACATCCTACCTGTATTTTGCCTGCGCAAAAACGTAACGTGCCTGTAAAATTATTGAACACCATGCAACCCGATGCAAAGGGAACCATCATCACCAAAGATGCTGCGGGGACTGGTATTAAAGCCGTTGCAGCAAAAGATGGCATTACTTCGGTAAGCATTAAATCGGGCCGAATGTTATTGGCGTATGGTTTTTTACGTTCGGTATTTGAAGTTTTTGAACGTCATAAAACACCAATTGATATGATTACAACATCTGAGGTGGCCGTATCGTTAACTATTGATACCGATAAACATTTAAAAGATATAGTTGAAGAATTAGAGAAATTTGGACAAGTAAGCATTGATAAAGACCAAACTATTATTTGTATTGTGGGTGATGTTAGTTTTGATAAAACAGGCTATGCACAAAAAGTGTTTAATGCTTTGAGTGAAATTCCGGTACGGATGATTTCATACGGAGGCAGCGAGTATAACATTTCTGTACTAGTAAAGAGCGAGTATAAAAAACAAGCATTGCAAGCACTAAACGCAGGTTTATTTAATTATTAGAACAAATAAGGGCTGTCAGTCTGAGCTTGTCGAAGACCATGGACAGCGATAAAAAAGGAAATGAAAAGTTGTATTCATCGCACATATTTCGGCAGGCTCGATAAGACGGCGCACGTGAGTAGTCAGTCTGAGCTTGTCGAAGACTGTGGGCTGCAAAAGGAAAGTAAATGAAAACGATGTACGTGTATATACTTGAATGCTCTGATAAAAGTTATTATACAGGCGTAACTAATAATGCAGAAAAAAGAGTGGAAGAGCATAACATTGGTATTGATAGAAATAGTTACACATATACAAGAAGACCGGTGAAACTTGTTTTCTTTGAGAAATTTGTAAATTCATTACAAGCAATTCAATTTGAAAAACAGCTTAAAGGATGGTCAAGAAATAAAAAAGAGGCTTTAATTAATAATCAATTAGACTTGTTACCTGAATTATCAAAAAGTAAAATGCTTATGCCATCCCAAATCCTTCGACAAGCTCAGGATGACATTGCACTTGGTCAGTCTGAGCCTGTTGAAGACTATGGACAGGAGAAAGTAAAAGATGTTTACACACCAAACCAACCGCAAGCCCTTCGACAAGCTCAGGATGACAACGCACGTATTAATTAAATAGAAACAGATGTCAATACTACATAAATATCATACGTTTTTCGCTCAGCATAAAACGCCTTTTTATTTTTATGATACTAATTTATTACAGCAAACACTTGCTGAAATAAAAAAGACATCGTCTGCATATAACTATCACGTACACTATGCTTTAAAAGCAAATACAAATGACACACTTTTAAACATTATTAAAGAAGCAGGTTTAGGTGCAGATTGTGTAAGCGGTAACGAAGTAAAAAAAGCCATTGAATTAGGATTTGGTGCAAACAATATTGTTTTTGCAGGTGTTGGTAAAAGCGATGATGAAATAAATTATGCCCTGCAACAAAATATTTTTTGTTTTAATTGCGAAAGTATTCCTGAAATAGAAGTAATTAATGAATTAGCCAAGCAACAAAATAAAACAGCCCAAATTGCCCTGCGTATTAATCCTAATATAGATGCGCAAACACATAAATACATTACCACAGGTTTGGAAGAAAATAAATTCGGAATCAATTTTCATGAACTAACTGATGTACTTACTGTTTTAAAAAACTGCACAAACTTAAAGTTGATTGGCTTGCATTTTCATATTGGTTCTCAAATAACCGATTTAAATCCATTTAAAAATTTATGTACTCGTGTAAACGAGATACAGCATTGGTTTCAGCAGCGTGGTTATCAACTACCGCATCTTAATGTAGGTGGTGGACTTGGCATTAATTACAACAAACCCGATGAAGATGCTATTTGTAATTTTAATGATTTCTTTTCTTTATTTAAAAAATTCTTACAAGTACAACCAAATCAGCAAATTCATTTTGAATTAGGCAGAGCTGTTGCAGCCCAATGTGGAAGCCTTATTTCAAGAGTGCTTTATATTAAAAAAGGAACAAATACAAACTTTGCTATTTTAGATGCAGGTATGACAGAGTTAATTCGTCCGGCACTTTATCAGGCATATCATAAAATAGAGAATGTAACAGCACCTGTACAACGTACAATGTACAATGTACAATGCAAGTATGATGTTGTTGGTCCTATTTGTGAGAGTAGCGATTGTTTTGGTAAAGCAGTTGAATTACCGGAAACTTTACGAGGTGATATTATAGCCATAAGAAGTGCAGGGGCTTACGGAGAAGTAATGAGCTCACAATATAACTTACGGGATAAAGTAAAATCATATTTTGATGTTGAATTAAAAAGCGGGTTGTCAGTCTGAGCTAAGCCTGTGGTGAGCTTGTCGAACCATCGAAGACTGTGCGCTGCAACATGCCATCCCAAATCCTTCGACAGGCTCAGGATGACATCGCGCTTGGTTAGTGTGATTCTAAAGGTTGAAATAAAAAAATTAACTTTACAATAAATAACAATAAAGATGCTCAGAATATTTGTCAGTCCATCGCACTTATGTACCTTATACATGATTGCTTATGCGCGAAAAACAAATAATGGAAACTTTAAAGATGTTTTAATTTTAGATACTCCTCCAAAAAAAGCCGCACTTATAAAAGTTATTACTGATACGGTAAAAATTTATCCTTGGGCAGAAATTATTAATTTATCGACTGTAATGCCTGATGAAATTGATTTTACGCCCAACGCACGTAAAAGCCTTACCCGCAAGCTAAAGACTAAGCCCATCATAAAACCCATTTATGATTTTTTGTTAAAATTACATCTTAAAAAACAAAAAAATAGCGAAGCAAAAATTATACAAAACCAATTAATAGGTAAGGGTGGTGTAAGTGAAATAAATATTTTAACCCAAACCGGCGTAAATGATGTGCTGTTTAAATTATACACTAAAGCCAGTGTAAATTATTTTGAACACGGACAAGGAGATTATTTTTTTATACAAAATATAAAACCGTATACTTATAATTTTTATTGCGTTTTTGCAGATAAATTCAAACAATATTTACAAAACCGTGAGCAAGAAAATAATTACGTTAAGAGTTTATTGAGTGCCAATGATTTCCCTGCTATCGCTAAAGAAGTTATTAATACTGATGTTAAGCAAACCGTTATAAAATCACAACTGCAAGTTGAAGGAAAATTGGTGCTAATATTGATGGAAAACGTGCAAATCTATAATGTACCCGATGCCTTTTGGACAGATTATTTGGATTTATGCATAGCGCGTGTGGATAGCCCTAATGAATATACATTTATATTAAAACCACACCCAACGCAATCAATTAAATCTATTGAAATTTCTAAAAACTATATATTAAATACTTGTAAGCTAAAAGCTATAGTTATAGAAAACAACCATGCTGTAAATTATAGTGTAGAGGTGCTTTATTCGCTTTGGCAAGATAATACGCACTATGTGTTTTCTGTTTTTTCATCGGCGTTATATTACATCTCTAAATTATACGGCAATAGAGCAACTAAATACTATTATGCTTATGATTTTTTTAAGAAATATATTGGTGATGCGCCACCACAGTTTATTGATATTTATACAGGAATAGAAGATGTTGTGAAAAACGTACTTACAGAAAATTGCATAAATATTTCGGATAATAAGCCTAAATAAAAGTTTGTTTTAATGAGGATAATTCTTTTTTTATTTCTTTTGCTGAAAACACTTTTAAAGCAAGAATTAATACTGAAAAAATTAAAGAAACTGAAATTCCTCTAATTAAAATTAGCAAGTATTTATTTTCGATTTTAATGTAATAACCAATTAAAACAGATACTATAATTATTGAAACAATCTTTAAACTATCTATGGTAAAAGGCTGCATATTAAGTTTTATTTTAATGAAAGTAAATCGCAATAAATTATGAATTACAGATGCTAAGCAAGTTGCAATAGCCGCTCCCATTATGCCATATAGAGGAATTAAAAGCATATTTAGACTAATGGTTAATACTAATAAAGACGCATAAAATACTGCACCAAGTCTATAATGACTAGAATACGTAAGTATAGAGTAATTTACCCCCGTTGCCGAATTAAAAAATGCTCCTACACATATAATGATAGTTACTATGGCACCCGAAGAATAATCGTTGGGCAGTAATGATAAAACAGGTTGAATGCAAACAACTAATACACTACCAAGCAAGCCGCAAAAAATCATTAAATACTTTGAAGAAAGTTTATAAATTTTATCGATTTCGGGTAAATTATTTTGTGCAAATAGTTTAGCAATTTTAGTGCCTACTATTTTTTCTAACGCACTTAAAGGCGTTTCTATTACAAGGCCTATAAAGGCTGCAATACCATACACACCAACTTGCTCCATCGATTCGTATTTGCCTACTAAGATTACATCTATAAATTTTATACATATGCCTGTTATTTGTATGAAAGCAGATATAATACCAAACCGAATAATTTCTTTTAAGTGAATGTTGTCATTAAAAAAAGAAGTGGTAAAAGTTGGATGATCAAAATAGGAAATGATAAAAAAAAGTAATAGTAATTGAATGAAATAAATAACCGAAAGCGAATATATATAGGCGTTTTGAGTGGTTATACTATAAGAAAAAAGTAAAATGCAAATAATAAAACCCGCTCTATTAAATATTTCATTTATAAAAGTAGATAAACTGCTTTTGTTGATGGCATTGCAATACGCAGTAAAAGCAAAAATTAAGCAGTTAAATAAAGCTATAAAACTTATGGGTAAAAAGTAATCAACTAAGACTGCGGCATTTCTATTGTAAAAATGCAAAATAGGTCCTTTAAATATAAATATACCAAACAAACAAATAACAAAACCAATCAAAGGAAACAACGTTGCAATTGTAAAAAAACCTCTATGTTTTTTTTCCTTATCATAAAAGAGCGGTAGAAACTTAACTATAATAGAAGTAATACCTAAACAAGAAACAGAAGCAAAAATAGTTGCCACAGATATTACTAAACGAGTAATGCCAATTTGTTCTTTGCTAAGAAAAAATGGTTGTATATAAAGCGTGCTAAGTATTCCTAATAGAATACCCAAATAAGTGTAAACCGTATTCTTTATTCCTTGTCGTCTTACAACACTCACTTTTTATTTTTCAGCTATAGCTATTATAGTATCAGTTTGGTCAATGGTGTTTAGCATATTAGCATACTCGTTTTCCATATTGGCATTACGCAATTGCGTAAACTGTGTATGTCCGCCTGGTTTACCCGTATTTAGCCAATATAAATGATTAGCTAATGGATAACGCTGAAAGCCCATTACTGTAATATTTTTAAATCCTGCCGCAGATAAAAATGTTTCTAAACTTTTACGTGTATGTAATATTAAATGCTCACTCCAAAAAGTAAATGCTTTAAATGAATCTAATTTAAACGTGTCAATTAAAATATCTTTTGCATGCGGAACTTCAATAATGATTTTACCATTTTCATTAAGTAGTTTGTGTAGATTCTTTAAAGAGCCTAATGGGTCTGTTAAATGCTCAAACACATGAAATAAACTTATAATATCAACATTTTTTGCAGGTACACTTTCTATTGAATTATAAACTTTATATCCAATTGAATTTAATAATTCTCTTATTTCAGCCTGAGGTTCTATGGCATAAACTTCTTTGGCCACTGTTTTGAATAAATCAAGTATGCCACCTAAACCAGAACCAACATCTAAATAACTTTTATTTGTTATCAGTTCTTTAAACTGATTAAACCTGCGATTATCATCAAGATATGTGTTTTTTAAACCTTCTTCTCGGTTTGATGAACTCCAGTAACTAGTGCCTTTTTTGTCATTATAGTAACTTTGTTCGATATGATGTGTAGACGAAAGGTAAATTACGCCGGATTGCTCGCACTTTAAAACTTTTACATCATCTCTATCTCTAACTTTAGGAAAAAACTCAACTACTTTTTCTTTTTTTATAATATCTAAGGAAATTAATTGTTCTTCGATTGTATGCTTCATAAGTTGCTTTTTATGTTTTCCAAATATTAAATTTTCGTAAAAGTACGTTATTTTAAAAACATCTTAATACCCCAACGTTTTATTTGTTATATTTGATAAAACTTCTTAAAAATGAAAAAATCTTTATTATTTATTGTAACAGGTGCAATGTTGTGTTGTGCGAGTGCTGTTAAGTCCCAAACTATTACAACAGTAGCTGGTAATGGTACGGGTGGTTTTATAGGTGATGGAGGGCAAGCCACTTCAGCCGAAATTAATGGCGCTTATGGAACTTGCTTTGATGTTTCGGGTAACATGTACATTGCAGACGCCCTAAATCATCGTATTCGTAAAGTAAGTACATCGGGCATAATTAGTACTATTGGTGGTACTGGTGTTGCGGGATATAGTGGTGATGGAGGTCAAGCTACACTTGCTAAATTATATAGACCTACAGATATTGCTATAGACGCGACAGGTAATTTATATATTTCAGATGAGTTAAATCTTGTTATTCGAAAAATAAGCACAGCTGGTATTATATCAACGTATGCAGGTACGGGCGTATCAGGTTATGCAGGAGATGGAGGTCAAGCAACAGCGGCTCAATTAACCCGCACTAACACAGTAAGTATTGATCATTTGGGTAATATTTATATTGGACTTTATCAAAGCAATGTTATTCGTAAAGTATCTACCTCGGGTATTATCAGTACGATTGCGGGTAATGGTGCTTCTGGTTATAGCGGAGACGGCGGACAAGCAACGGCAGCAACACTTAATCAACCATGTAAAGCAGTTGTTGATAATATAGGGAACATCTATATATCCGATGAGTTTAATTTAGCTGTCAGAAAAGTAACTGCCTCTACAGGTATTATAACTACAGTTGCCGGAAATGGAAGTGCAGGTTTTAGTGGTGATGGTGGGCAAGCAACAGCAGCTTCGATAAATTATTGCGAGTATATCCAATTAGATGCCGCAGGTAATCTTTATATAGCAGATAAAACTAATAACCGTATTCGTAAAGTAAATACCGCAGGAATTATTTCTACAATTGTAGGCACAGGAGTACAAGGCTATAGTGGAGATGGTGGACCAGCTTTATCTGCTACATTGCATGGCCCTGAAGGTATTACGTTTGATGCAAATGGTAATCTGTATTTTACAGATTGGTATAATAATGCCATTAGAAAAGTAGCATCTTGTTTATCTCCAACTGTATCGATTACGGGAACAGATAGTTTGTGTTTAGGTAGTTCTACTATCTTAACTGCAATTGGCGCATCATCTTATATTTGGAGTGCTAATGCAGGCAGTGCAACAACAAACACAGTTTCTGTTACACCTAATATAAACACAACTTACACAGTAACAGGATCTACTTCGGGTTGTACTGGTACGGCAACTTTTAGCGTAAGTGTTAATTCGGGTTCATATGCCCAAACCATTACAACAGTGGCAGGCAATGGTACTGCAGGATTTATAGGTGATGGCGGGGCTGCTACCTCTGCAGAACTTCATACTTCTTATGGTATTTGTTTTGATGCTGCAGGTAATATGTATTTGGGTGATGCGTTAAATCATCGTATTCGTAAAGTAAACACTAATGGTGTTATTACTACAATAGCCGGAACAGGTGTTGCTGGATATAGTGGTAATGGTGGAGCAGCCAGTCTTGCTCAGTTAAATAGACCAACAGATGTTGCAATAGATGCAACGGGTAATTTATATATATCAGATGAGTTAAATTTTGTTATCCGAAAAATAAATACATCGGGTATTATATCAACGTATGCAGGTACGGGCGTATCTGGTTATGCAGGAGATGGAGGTCAAGCAACGGCTGCTCAATTAACCCGTACTAATACAGTAAGTATTGATCATTTAGGTAATATTTATATTGGTCTTTATCAAAGTAACGTAATACGTAAGGTTAGTACATCAGGCATTATAACAACAGTAGCTGGAAATGGTATTCAGGGTTATAGTGGAGATGGAGGGCAAGCTACTGCGGCTTCATTTTATTCAACTTGTAAAGTAGCTATTGACAATGGTGGAAATTTGTATATCTCTGATGAAAATAATCAAGTAATAAGAAAAGTAAATACTTCGGGTATTGTTACTACAGTTGCAGGAAATGGTATAGCTGGATATAGTGGAGATGGTGGACAGGCAACAGCTGCATCAATAAATTATTGCGAATATATTCAGGTTGATAATGCAGGAAATCTTTACATAGCAGATAAGTTAAATAACCGCATACGCAAGGTAAACACGGCTGGTATTATTTCTACGGTTGTTGGTACAGGTGTACAAGGATATAGCGGAGATGGCGGCCCAGCAACATCAGCAACATTATTTGATCCGGAAGCAATTACATTTGATGCAATGGGTAGCATGTACATATCTGACATTAATAATAATGTAATT
>CAIXZI010000692.1 GCA_903923915.1 uncultured Bacteroidota bacterium | reverse complement strand
CTGGGCGGACATCGTTTTGAAAATATAAATAAAGCTGGTTTGGCCTATTTAACTACCAATCTTTTAAATGAAGCTACACAAAACCATAGTGCTGAAGAAATAAGTGATATGTTAGAGGCATTAGGCTCTGAAATTGATGTGTCATGTAACGCAACAGAAATTGTTTTAAATATTTCAACACTTACCGAAAACGTAGATAAAACACTTGCCATTGTTGAAGAAATATTATTTAAACCAAAATTTAGCCAGGAAGATTTTGAGCGTTCTAAAAAACAACAGTTAGATGTTATTCAACAACAACAAACAAGTGCAAGTACCATTGCCGATCAGCAATTTGCACGCATACTATATGGTACAAATAATATCATGGCTTTACCAACTACGGGTACCAGCGAGACTGTTAATACACTTACTTTAGATGATGTTAAAGCTTATTACAAATCTCATCTATCTCCTTCTCAGGCAAAAGTAATGATAGTGGGTAATTTAACCCAGCAACAATTAATGCCTAAGTTGCAGTTTTTAAGCAAGTGGGCAGACGTAAAAGTTACTAAAGCCGCTGAGCCTATTGTACCAGCTATTATAAAAACAAGTGTTTATTTTATTGATAAGAAAGCAGCGCCACAATCAGAAATACGCATTGGTTGTATAGCAATGCCTTATGACGCAACCGGAGATTATTATAAATCTAATATTATGAATTTTCCGTTTGGCGCATCGTTTAATGGAAGGTTAAACCTTTTATTGAGAGAAAAACGTGGCTTTACTTATGGTGCGCGTGGAAGCTTTAATGGAGGGTTGTATGATGGTACTTTTGTAATGAGTGCTGCTGTACGTGCTAATACTACAGATAGTTCGGTAGTTGATTTTATGACTGAAATAAAAAAATATGCTGATAAAGGTATCAGTGCCGATGAGCTTGGTTTTACTAAAAGTAGTATGGGGCAAAGCGATGCGCTTAAATATGAATCTCCTTTTCAAAAAGCATCATTCTTAAAACGCTTAGTTGATTATAACTTGAGTGGAAATTTTGTTTCACAGCAAAGTCAGATTTTATCTTCCATTTCTCAAACAGAAATTAATGAGTTAGCTAAAAAACATTTACCTTATAACAACGTAAATATTATTATTGTTGGCGATAAACAGGCTAATTTAGATAAGATTAAAAAATTGGGTTATGATGTTAAACTACTCGATGTAACAGGAAAAGAAATTACAGAGTAGATAAGCGTATCGAGGACTTAGATTAGAGACAGAAACCGTTGTGTGAATTTCATACAACGGTTTTTATTTGCGTTAGGTATTTTAGTTTTTAATTGCTTCGCAGAATGCTGAAAAGCATTTGTAGCAAGCTACCATAAAGTAAAAAAAGCCTGCTGGCTAAAATATTTATCGCATCTATTCAAAATGTTAATAAGCTGTAATGCCCAAATAAGTCTTAAAAATCTCTCCGTCAAAATCTTTTAAATTGTATATTTAAGCCGTATAAAAATGTACCATGGATATAGAATTTAATAAAAACGAGGATAAAATGCGCTTGCTTATTTCGCAAATGGAGCAACGCTTAAATAAAATTTATGTAGGCGGAGGCCAATCTCGTATTGATAAACTGCACGAACAAGGTAAAATGAGTGCCCGTGAGCGTATAGATTTTTTGTTAGATAAAAACACTCCACGCATTGAAATGGGTGCTTTTGCCGGTTACGAAATGTATGCCGAACATGGTGGTTGTCCGGGTGGTGGTGTAGTTATTGTTATTGGATATATATCGGGCAAGCAAGCTATTGTTGTAGCAAATGATGCAACGGTAAAAGCGGGTGCATGGTTTCCTATAACAGGTAAAAAGAATTTACGTGCACAAGAAATTTCTATCGAAAATCGTTTGCCAATTGTTTATTTAGTTGATAGCGCAGGCGTTTATTTGCCTTTGCAGGATGAGATTTTTCCTGACAAAGAACACTTCGGACGCATATTTAGAAACAATGCCGTAATGAGCAGCATGGGTATTATGCAAATTGCTGCTGTTATGGGAAGCTGTGTTGCAGGTGGCGCATATCTTCCTATCATGAGCGATGAAGCCATGATTGTAGATAAAACCGGAAGTATATTTTTAGCAGGTTCTTATTTAGTTAAAGCCGCTATTGGAGAAACTATTGATAATGAAACTTTAGGCGGTGCCACTACACATTGCGAAATATCGGGCGTTACAGATCATAAATGTAAAGATGATGCAGATTGTTTAACCCGCATTCGTAATATATTTAGCAAGGTTGGAGATTTTGAAAAAGCAGGTTTTAACCGTGAAACACCTGTAGCCCCTAAAAAAGATGTAAAAGAAATTTATGGTATTGTACCTGAAACCCGCGATAAACAATATGATGTGCGCGAAGTAATTGCACGCTGAGTTGATAACAGCGATTTTGATGAGTATAAAGAAGTATACGGACAATCCATCATTTGTGGTTATGCACGCCTTGATGGATGGGCCATTGGTATTGTTGCCAATCAACGTAAAGTAGTAAAAAGTAAAAAAGGCGAAATGCAATTTGGTGGTGTTATCTATAGCGATAGTGCCGATAAAGCCGCGCGTTTCATCATGAATTGCAATCAACGTAAAATACCATTGGTGTTCTTACAAGATGCTACCGGCTTTATGGTGGGCAGCAGAAGTGAGCAAGGTGGCATCATTAAAGATGGTGCCAAAATGGTTAACGCCATGGCAAACAGTGTGGTGCCTAAGTTTACCGTTATTATGGGTAACTCTTTTGGTGCAGCAAATTATGCTATGTGTGGCAAGGCATACGACCCACGTTTAATTGTTGGCTGGCCAACGGCGCAAGTCGCAGTAATGGGCGGAGCGCAAGCTGCAAAGGTTTTAGTGCAAATAGAAGTTGCCTCATTAAAAGCAAAAGGCGAAGTTATAACTCCTGAAAAAGAAGCCGAATTATACAACAAAACAAAAGACAGATACGATACGCAAACAACACCGTATTACGCAGCATCGCGTTTATGGCTGGATGCCATCATCGACCCTGTAGATACACGTAAATGGCTTAGTATGGGCATAGAAGCTGCTAATCATGCGCCTATTACAAAAGCGTATAATGTTGGTGTAATTCAAACCTAACCACTTTCATGCTGAGCTTATCGAAGTATGGGCGTTCCGCTGATTACAGCGGCGGGCTTTCGTTGCAAGCTTTTTGATTACAAAAAGGCTTTACACTACAATCCCTAACGCAGCTTTTCTTACAATGTAGTTTTCATAAAACTTAAAGCTTCTTCTTTTGTTTTTGCAGTAGTAAAAAAACTTAGTAGTTTATTCAAAACACGCTCTACCACTGCATCCGGGCAAGAAGCACCACTTGTAAGTATAATATTTACTTTATCTTTTTTTGGAATAAAATTTTCAGTCTGTATTCTTTTTTGATGCGGATAATCAAAATGATGTATCAAGTTTTTTGTTTCAATTTCTTTTTCGGAAGAAATAAAATACGTTGAAAATTTTTGTTCTAACAATTCTACCAAATGCGATGTGTTAGAACTGTTGTAACCACCAACCACAACCGCCAAATCTGCATCAGTTTTTAATAAGCCATATGTTGCATCCTGATTTTCATTAGTTGCATAACAAAGCGTATCTCTTGTATCGGCAAAATGTTGCTTGGTATTTTCTGCGCCATATTTGGCAATCATTACTTGCTTAAAATGCTCGGCTATTTCTTGGGTTTCAGTTGCAAGCATCGTTGTCTGGTTAATAACGCCCACGTTTTGCAAATGCTTGCTTATATCAAATCCTTCCGAGTATTTACCTTTAAATTCTTCATAAAAAAGCTCGGCATTTTTATTTCCTGTTATGTAACCGCTTAGTTTTTTTGCTTCGGCTAAATCTTTTACAACAATGGCCTGCGCACTTTTTGCACTGCGCGAAAACGTTGCACGGGTTTCTTCGTGCGTATATTTTCCGTGAATAATAATGGTGTAATTTTCTTTGCCTATTTGTTCAGATTTTTTCCAAACACGTTCTACAAACGGACAAGTTGTATTATACTTTTGCACTTCAATACCTTTTTGCTGTAATAATTCTTCTACCTGCAGAGTAGCGCCAAATGCAGGAATTATCACTACATCATTGGGTGTAAGCTCGTCAAAAGAAATTAATTGTTTGCCGTTGGTGTCTTGTAAAAACTGCACGCCGTTATCTGTCAGGTCTTTATTTACATCCGGGTTGTGTATCATCTGACTAAGTAAATAAATGCGCTTACCCGGATTTTCATTTACCGCTTTAAAAGAAATTTCAATGGCGTTTTCTACTCCATAACAAAAACCAAAATGACGCGCAATATAAAATCCAACCGGACCAAAATCTATATACGTTGGCGACATATCTCTTTTACGAGGGTCGTTTGTTTTTTGATACGATTTTAGTTGTGTTATAAGCGGACTCCTATAAAACTCAGGAATTTCAAAGGTTTTCATCAGAAATACTAATTGGTATGTATCTCCTCGTTTACCAATAAATTGTTTTTTACAGCAAACATAACTACTCCGGCAGTATTGTTTACACGTAGTTTTTGCATTACATTTTTACGATGCGTATGCACGGTATGAAAACTTAAAAAAAGCTTTTCTGCAATTTGTTTGTTAGATAAACCAAGTGCAATGTGTTTAATAATTTCAATTTCTCTTTCAGAAATAGCAAATCCTTCGCAAGATGTTTTTTTACTGAACGTTTTAACCACTTCGCTGTCTGCGGTTAACGCGTCGATAATTTGTCCGCATAAAAAACGTGTGCCTTTTTCGGTATTATCAATGGCGTCGCAAATTTCTTGTTTATCGCATTCTTTCAATAAAAAGCTAGTAATGCCCGCATTTAGCAATAAAGAAATATCTTCTTTAGGCAACATAGGACTAATAGCTAATATTTGAAGATTGGTAAATTGTTTTTTAATTTGAGAAACATCAGTAGGGGTAAGTTGCATAGATACCGGATCTATCACTAAAATTTGTGGTTTATACTTTTTTAATGACGATAAAAGATTGGCTTTTTCAGTTACCTCGTTAATGCTAACGCTGTAAGTGCCTTGCATCAAGGCTTTAAACCCTTCGCGCATGAGTACACTATTATCTGCAACTATTATGTTAAGCATTATTTATAATGATTTTAATTAAGCAAATATACAAAATTTTGAAATGCAAAAACAAAGACATAAAAAAAGGGTAAGCTACTTCCATCGCACCGCTACAACCACCTACCCTTGCTGCGTTCCCACCCTGGGGGATTTGGTAGGAGCTGATCGTGAAAGACTTACCCGCTACAAAAGTAGCATTTATTTCATTATTCCGATAAAATTGACAAACTTTGTGAGCCTTTTATGGATATATCTGTAATAATACCTTTATTTAACGAAGAAGAATCTTTGCCGGAGTTGCATGATTGGATTGTACGTGTGATGCAGCAACACAATTACAGTTATGAAATTGTTTTTGTAGATGATGGAAGCAAAGATAAATCGTGGAGCGTGATAGAATCTTTATCGCAAAAAAATGCGAATGTTAAAGCTATAAAATTTAGAAGAAATTACGGAAAGTCTCCTGCTTTGCACGTTGGTTTTGAAGCCGCACAAGGCAATGTAGTTATTACCATGGATGCTGATTTACAGGATAGTCCGGATGAGATACCTGAACTTTACAACATGATTACCCAAGGTAATTTTGATTTGGTTAGCGGCTGGAAACAAAAGCGATACGATAATGCTTTCACAAAAAATTTACCAAGCAAATTATACAACTGGACTAACCGAAAAATAAGCGGCATTAAACTGCATGATATGAATTGTGGTTTAAAAGCATATCGTAAAGAAGTTGTAAAAAGCATAGAAGTGTATGGCGAAATGCACCGTTTTATACCTGTATTAGCTAAAAATGCAGGCTTTGATAGCATTACCGAAAAAATAGTACAGCACCAGGCAAGAAAATACGGCACCTCTAAATTTGGTTGGAGTAGATTTATTAATGGATTTTTAGATTTATTAACCATAACATTTCTTTCAAAATTTGGTAAGCGACCCATGCATTTGTTTGGTACGCTTGGTACACTTATGTTTTTAATTGGTTTTTTTGTAACCGTTTATTTAGGAGCAGAAAAATTATATTGTGTTTATAATAATCAACGTGCACCTTTAGTAGCAAGCAACCCTTTGTTTTTTATTGCACTAACTACTATGGTTTTAGGAACACTTTTATTTTTAAGCGGTTTTATTGCCGAACTTATTTTAAGAAACTCATCTGTACGCAATCATTATCTTTTAGAGAAAAAAGTTAATCTTTGAAAAAATACAGTTTAATACTTTTATTTTTTTGTACAACAGGATTTCTGCTTAAGGCGCAAACTAAACAGGATAGCGCATTTCAATATGATAATCGTTATGGGCCTTTTCATCAAGAACTAAAAGACACAACTAAAAGAACGGTATCAGAGTTTGGGCATTATTTTTCTGCTGGTGTTGGCGCTGGAAAAGAGTATGGAATTGGTGGAGCGATTTCATTAATCAGTTATTCTTTTGCTTTTAAAAGTTTTTTATTTTCCTTTACTCGTGGTGGTGGCCAAACCCTTTTTAGTGGTGGTGGAGATAATGCAGTTTATTATCGAGCTAATTACTTTGGAGTTTTGATTGGAGAATCAGTAAGGTTTAAAAATGCGATGATTTCTCTTTCGGCGGGTGTTGCTTCTTCAAATATTGAAATCCGTTATCAGGATGTTACCTCTAAAACTCCCAATCATTATATTGATAGTGTGAGTAGAGGAATTGCATCTTTTCCAATTGAGCTTAAAGTTTTTTTACTTGCTCGAAATGGAATTGGGTATGGAATTCATCTTTCTAAAAACATAGTGTCTCCGTATAAATTTTCTCCTTTTTACTTTGGAGTTTGCATTGTGTTTGGAAAGTGGAATAATTCAAGAAAAAAATAAATTGCGTTAGGGATTGCAACGTAAATCCTTTTTAAGTAATCTTAAAAAGATTGAAGTGTAAAGCCCGACGTTGACATGCTTTTTCAGCATGCAGCGAAACCAAAATAAAAACTAAAACGATGAGCTAAATCAACGGAACGCTCAATTTAAAATAAACCTAAGTCTTTAGTGGCAATAAA
Organism: uncultured Bacteroidota bacterium; assembly: GCA_903923915.1. GTDB lineage: Bacteria > Bacteroidota > Bacteroidia > B-17B0 > Aurantibacillaceae > PALSA-968. Next base: position 1,307 of record CAIXZI010000692.1, on the reverse strand, counting down.
GCCTTCGTTACCATTGGCCAATTGTATGGCGGTATAGTCTGCATTTATGTTTAGCACATTTACTTTTGTGCCTTCGTGTAAATTAAATTTAGTTTTAGATGTTGCGTTGGGTTCTGTTAAAACATTTGCTTCTTGCGAGATAATTATTGCTTGGGAGTTTTTATTTTGTGCGTGCAAAGCGGCATAGCCAACTATAAGTGAGAACAAAAATTTTATAACAAACAAACTGCCTCCCCAAAAACCAATACGTTTTAGTATTACATTATCTGTTATAGAAAATAAAACAAAGAGCAATGCTGCAATAAATAAACAAATGATAGTTACATAGGCCCAACCTGTTGTGCTAAACAAACTATATAAACTTGTTTTAAGTGTAGAGGCAAAAAAGTTTTCTTTACTCTCTATTTTATCAATTACTTTACCGTTTGCTATGCGCAGGTTGTTTTTAATATCATCATCTGCCGGGTTTAATTTTCTTGCCAATTCATAATTATAAATGGCTTTACCTAACTGATTATCTTTAAAGTATGCATTACCTAAATTATAACGTAAGGAAGCTGATGTAAGGTTTTGTATTAAAATATTTTCATAATAATTAATTGCTTTTTTATATTCTTTTTTGTTATAGGCTGTTGCAGCACTATCTTGTACATTAATGCTGAATAATGATGTAGCGCTTAATAAGAATAAAGAAGTAAGAAGCAAGAACGTAAATCTAAGTTTTGTTTCTTGTTTCTTGTCTCTTGTGTCCTGCTCTATAGCTGTAATCAACTCAATGGTATTATTATATACTAAATTCAAATCCTTTTCAGCTGCAGCAGGCGCGTAGCGGGCATATTCGCAATCATTTAATGTTGAAATTAGTTTATTTATTGTGTCTGTACTTACGTTACGCTTCATTAAATTTTCTGTAACGTTATCTTTAGATAAATCTGCTACCGGAATATTTAATTTAAAACTTACATAACTATTTAAGGCTGTAAGCACTTCGTTATAAAAAGCATCTTGCTTGTTTTCGTTTTTAAATTTTTCGGCAAGCGTTAATTGTTTGCGTGCAATTTTTATAGCACGTTTTTGTTTTGTGCCGATAACATCGCTTTGCGATTTTAAATAATTATTTCTACCTATTACAAAACCAACAAACAAAAATGCAATTAAGCCAAGTAAGCTGTAATGTTTCCAAGAGGCAAAAAACTCATCATTAACAGCTTGCAATTTTAAATCGCCCGTTTTTATATAACGAATGTCATTTTCTTCCGTCTGAATTTCATGCTTTGGGTTATATACTTGGGCTCCGCCAGCTGAGT
>CAIXZI010000691.1 GCA_903923915.1 uncultured Bacteroidota bacterium | reverse complement strand
ATTGGGATAAAACAGCTTACCCTAACGCATCTGCTTTTGTAATTTATCGTGAAGTATCTACCGGAGTTTATAAAAAAATAGGTACACAGCCTTACGGTGCCATCAGTATGTTTGTTGATACCGCACGCCACGTTACACCTGCCAACGGAGACCCACAAGCAGGCACATATAAATACACGCTACAAATTTTAGATACAAGCGGCACCTATAGTTTGATGAGCCCTTATCATAACACCGTATATTTTCAAAACAACTCAGGTACTTTTAGTTGGAATCTTTATACCGTAGGAAACTCTACTTATACCCCTGTAACTAATTTTGATTTAGTAAGAGATGATTACAATACGGGTGCTTGGCACATTGTTAGTACCGTTGCCGGAGGGCAAACTTCATTAACCGACCCTAACTACAGCACCTACCAAGCTACGGCTAACTGGCGTGTAAATGCAGATGGTTTTAATTGTACACCAACTTTACGATTAGCTGCGGGAGCTAATGGCACGATGGCTTCTAAAGTGGCATCGCATAGTAACCAAAATAATAACAGACAAGCTGGCATTAAACAACTATTAAATAACAGTAACGTTAGTGTTTATCCCAATCCTAATAAAGGTAGTTTTATAGTAGAAACTCCTTCAACAGAAAAACAAACTCTGCAAATATTTGATGTAAATGGCAAATTAGTATTTACTCAACATATAAATGGTAATACAACTATTGATGCCGCTAACTTAGCTGATGGTGTTTACAACATAAACATTATTGGTAACGGTAGCATGGCAAACAAACGTTTGGTTATTGTAAAATAAACTTAGTTACGTTTTTAAAAAAGCCGCTGTGTGAATTCATACAGTGGCTTTTTTATTTTATGTCTTGCAAACTGTCAAATAAGCTATTGCTACCTTTTTGTCGCGTTCGTTACATGTAACCGCCGATAATCTTTTGAAAAGCGATGGTTTCTCCAACAATTTAAACACCATAAACGTGGGTTATTCACATGACCTTGCTTAGGCGATTTTTCAATTAGAACACGAGTTTTAGCAATATCAAACACACTGTTTAACGATAATAAATATTGAATTTGTTCATTGTTATTGCCTTTGTTAATTGTTTGCCGAGAAATTTTTTGTGCTTTTCCCATAGACTCAATATAGATATTACGAGTCTCTTTATATTTATTTAAACCCGTTTTTAGTTTTTTTATTCGCTGGCTGGTCAACTTCTCTGTTTCAAGGCTGTCGCGCCAAATAACAAAATCATTAATATCATTTATATGAAGTGCTATATATTTAAAACACGAGTCAACCGTATAAGGCATTGTAGTGTAGTCTATCGAGTTGTGTTTAAAATATATACTCGGAAAATTCATTTTGAGTTCTCCATTACTAAGCCTTATTTCAATTTCCGTATTTTGTCCTTTAAGCCCTGTCGAGATAAAAAGAATTATTAATATCCATTTAGCGAAGGATTGCATACGCCAAAGGTACTTATATTACATACTAAATTATTCAATAAAAAAACCCGCTACTTTTTCAAGAGCGGGTTTTAGTTTTTATAAAAAGTAAATTACTTCTTTTTAGTTTTAGAAACTTTTTCTTCGTCATCAAAAGAAAGTGTAGCAGCACCTTGTGCAGCTAAACGTGTTTCAAGCGCTTTTACTTGTTTTTTTAATTCGTAAACAGTTTTGTATAACTCTTCAGCTTCGCTTTTAAAAACAATTGGGTACATACTAAATACGCTTTCGTATTGTTTTTCAAAATCTTTTTTCACATCCATAGAGATGCTTAAAAGTTCGCCTTTTAATTTAGAGTAGTCATCAGACTCGAACAATT
>CAIXZI010000690.1 GCA_903923915.1 uncultured Bacteroidota bacterium | reverse complement strand
TGAACTTTTCCTAAATCTTGCGTAGCAATAAAAGCACATGAATTTAGGTTAGCTAAATCTATTACGTTTATGCCTCCTGTTTTATTTGGAGCAGTAAAACTAAATGGGTCTGTTGTATCTCGGGTTAAAATGCGCATCCAGGGCGGGTTTTTAAACAAACCGTTTTGTAAGGAATACCCCTGACTAAGCAATTCTGTCATGCCATATTCAGAAGTAATTGTATTTATTTTTAATTTTTCTTTTAATGTGGCATGCAATTCTTCCTTCAACATTTCCTTGCGCCGACCCTTCATACCGCCGGTTTCCATTACAATAAAATTATCGGGCAGATTAATGTTTTTATCAGCCAAATCAAGCAGGGCATAGCCTACACCCAATAATAATGTTTTTTGCTTTTGCTGTTTAAGTTGCTCTATGGTATTGATTAAATCATCATAATTATTTAAGTAAAAACCACTTTTTGGATGATTACTATTATCGATTAATTTTTGAGCCATGTAAACTAAAGATGAACCTGTGCGCTCTAAGTAGGAGGGAAGTAGCGCTAAAATACAGTACTCAGAAGGGTTTCCAAAGAATAGGCTAAAACATTGGGTAAAACTTTTTTCATACAAAGCAACATCGTTTACATAATGGTAGGATGTGCCGGTTTGTGTGGTGCCACTGCTGGTAAAGATTACAGGCTTGTTTGGCTCGCAAATTTCTGTAATAACTTTTTGGGTTTTAAAAAACTCAATAGGTAAAAACGGAATTTTAGAAAGTGTATTTACATCAATACATTTGGTGTTTAGCACATCTACAAAGGCTTTGTAAACTTTATTGTTGTTATACTGAAGATTGAAAATTTCAAGCGCCAATTTTTCAAACTCGGCATCATTATCTTTTTGCAAAGAAAAAATGCGTGCTGTTAAATTATCGTAAATACTTTGGCTGTAATTAATCACGGAACAAAATTATTGTTAATTTTAGCTTGTTGTTCATTATGAAAAAACTATTTTATTTTTCTTTTGGTTTAGTGCTGTTTTTATTTTCTTGTAAAAAAGAAACTACGCCTGCACCGGGTCCACCTGTTATTAGCTTTGGTAGCTTTACCACAACAAATGGAACAAACGGCGTAATTACTTTTAATTTTACCGACCCTGATGGCGATATTGGATTGCATCAGGAAGACACCATCGGAAATTATAGTAAAGGTGGTGTAGGATACTATGATTTTTATATGAGGTATTATTACCTAAGCCCAACTACAGGTAATTACATGCCTTTTCATTTTCAATTTAATTCCATCCCAAACCCATTGTCAGATAGTTTAATTTTTGCCTATCGTATACCATTTGTAACTAATAATATAAAAAGCAAAACATTAGATGGGCAGATTATTGTTAATTTAAACGGATACAAACCTTCATTTTCTTATAATGATAGTTTAAGTAATTTTAGATTTGAGTTTTGGATATACGACCGTGCCCTGCATAAAAGCAATGTAGTTACTACGCCCGGTTTTCATACAATATACTAAATGCCAAAATACGTTTTAGACGCGGAATACGATTACGATTTTTCTTTGCTGGCCATATCAGCCTATGTGCCCGATTATAAAATGTGCATAGAAATAAATCGTTTGTTAAATGTAGAGTTGGAGAGAGATGTATCGATTGAATTAAGTAATAAAAACACTAATACACCTTTACTTTTTTCATGTTTTTCTTATCAGGATGAAGAAGAGCAAAGCGATTTTATTTTACTATCAAACAAAAGTAGTAATACAGTGGCAGCCTCTGCTAAAACAGTTTCAGCCCCTTCTTTATTTAATAATGATAGAGAAGATATTAAGTTTTTGTTAGTGCCCGAACTGGCTCAAACAGATTTTTTATTTATCC
>CAIXZI010000689.1 GCA_903923915.1 uncultured Bacteroidota bacterium | reverse complement strand
CAAAATATTAAAGTAGATAATAATCCTTGTCGATTGGTAATGCCTAATATTTTTACACCCAACGGCGATAATAAAAATGATGTATTTTACATACCCGGTGTTTGTGCAGATGATAATTACTCACTTAAGGTGTATGATAGGTGGGGCAATATTATGTTTTCTACCAAGCAGCGCAATAATGTTTGGGATGGAAAAACAGTTAATGGTACAGATGCAACCGAGGGAGTTTATTTTTTTGTGGTAGTTATTGCAAAAAACACCTATAAAGGTTTTGTAAATTTAGTTAGATAAATATTTTGAAAAATTACACCTTAAATAACGATACAATCGTAGCATTGGCAACCCCACATGGCTCTGGGGCTATTGCGGTTATTCGCCTTTCGGGAGAGAAGAGTATTTCAATCACAGAAAAAATATTCTTTACTAAAAAGCATAAGCCTATTTCTTTAGCCGATAAAAAATCGCACACCTTACACTTTGGGTTGATTTGTGCAGGCGAAACTATTATAGATGAAGTGTTGGTTTCTTTGTTTAAAAACCCGCACTCCTTTACCGGAGAAGACAGCATAGAAATATCTTGTCATGGTAGTCAGTTTATACAGCAACAAATATTACAACTGCTTACCAAGCAAGGGGCGCGTATGGCACAGCCGGGCGAGTTTACCCTGCGCGGTTTTTTAAACGGTAAGTTCGATTTATCTCAGGCAGAAGCTGTTGCAGATTTAGTTAGTTCAAACTCAGCCGTATCACATCAAGTAGCTATGCAACAAATGCGTGGCGGCTTTTCTTCTAAAATAAAAATATTGCGTGGCAAGTTAATCGACTTTGCATCTTTAATAGAATTAGAATTAGATTTTAGCGAAGAAGATGTTGAGTTTGCTAACCGTGGCGAATTAAAAAATCTTATTGTATCTATTCGTCATATTTTAGAGAAACTGATTGATTCTTACGAATTGGGTAATGTGATAAAGAACGGCATACCCGTTGCCATTGTGGGCAAGCCCAATGCAGGCAAATCTACCCTGCTTAATATTTTATTACAAGAAGAACGTGCCATAGTATCTGAAATACCAGGTACTACGCGAGATACCATTGAAGATGAGATAACCATTGATGGTGTACTTTTTAGGTTTATAGATACGGCAGGCATACGCGATACAACGGATGTAATAGAACAAATAGGCGTGAACAAAGCTTTGCAGGCCATGCAAAAATCGGCCATTGTAATTTATTTGTTTGATGCGCATGAGCTTAGCAAACAAGACCTTATTTTAGAAACACAAAAAATACAAGAGCATATTGGCAACTCGCAATTACTAATTGTGTGTAACAAAATAGATACCGAAGATTTAAGCGCATTGCAGCAAGAATATGATGAGATAGAAAACATTTTATACATATCTGCCAAAACACATTTGTATGTTGATGATTTAAAAACCAAACTGGTATCCCTGTTTGATAACCGCACCGTAAACATTACAGAAACCGTAGTAACTAATGCCCGCCATGCAGATGCTTTGCGCAAAGCCAATAGTAATTTGCAACGTGTTATAGAAGGTTTAAGCAATAACCTGCAAACCGATTTATTAGCACAGGATATACGCTATGCGCTTGATGCCTTAGGAACCATTACCGGTGAGGTTACTAATGAAGACCTGCTTACAAATATTTTTACCCGTTTTTGTATCGGGAAGTAATTATCTTTCCTTTTTTTAAGCTCTAGGTATTTTAATTATATTTGATTTAAATACCATCTTATGAAAAAAAAGTTATTTATAATAATTGTATATCTACTAATTAACCAAAGTGCAAAAACACAAACCTGTCAAGGTCCTCCTATATTAAGTGAAGATTTTAATGCAGGCAT
>CAIXZI010000688.1 GCA_903923915.1 uncultured Bacteroidota bacterium | reverse complement strand
GTTAATCCGGCAACCTCGATAGTTAGTCAGTCAACCGCTTCACAAACCGTATGTTTGAATGGTAGCTTTAGTGGTATTAGTGTTGTTGTGAATGGTGTAGGTTTAAGTTACCAGTGGTACAGTAATACAACAGCTAGTAACAGCGGCGGAACATTGATAAGTGGAGCCACAGCATCTGGCTATACACCTAGTGCAAGCACAGTGGGAACGACTTATTACTACGCCGTATTAACAAGTACTTGCGGTACAGCAAGCACCAGTGTAAGTGGTGCGATGGTAGTGAATTCTACGATTTTAATAAATGGCCAATCTTTGGCTTCTCAAACCGTTTGTCTTGGTTCAACGTTTTCACCTATTTCGGTATCAGTTTCGGGATCAGGTGTTTCTTATCAATGGTATAGTAATATTACTCAAAATACAACAGGAGGAACTTTGATTACAGGAGCAACATCAAGTACTTACACTCCGTCATCAGCATCGACAGGAACCAAATATTATTATTGCAGAATAAGTAGCGCTTGTGGAGGTCTTTTTAGTACTGTTTCCGGAGCTATGGTTGTTAAACCTTCTATAACAATAGGTGTTATTAGTGGTTCGCAAAGTGTTTGTGGCAATCTTAATTCTACTTCAGTTACTTATTCGGTAGCTCCAATAACGGGTGTTACGAGTTATACTTGGTCAGTTACTGGTGGTGCAACTGTAGCAAGTGGTAATGGAACTAACGTAATACAGGTTAGCTATCCACAAGGTTTTGTGAACGGAGTAATTTCAGTATCAGTAACAACCGGTTGTGGAGTAACTACTCAAACTTTATCTGTTTCAACAACTCCTTCGGCAGTTACTGCTATTTCAGGCCCTAATTGTGTTAATGCAGGAAGTTCCTATTCGTATAGTGTAGCTCCAGTAAGCGGAGCGACTACTTATGCTTGGACTGCACCTTCAGGAGCTAGTGTTGTTTCGGGTCAGGGCACCAATATAGTTAGCATTAATTATCTTTTTAATTATGCAGGTACAACATCTGTAACTGTGGTTGCTAAAAATAATTGTTCTTCTACTGCTCCTCAAACGTTAATGGCATCAATTAAACCTAGTACACCTTCAGTCATTTATGGTACTTCTATTGTATGTTCCGTAATAAATACAACTACTACAGTTACTTATTCAGTCGACCCAACTTATGGTGCTACGTCTTATCTGTGGGTAGTTCCTACAGGAGCTACTATTGTTTCTGGACAAGGAACCACCAGCATACAGGTTAAATTTGGCTCTACTTTTATTGGTGGAAATATTGGTATCCAAAGTTTATCCTCTTGTTCATCAAGTCCACAAGTTTATTTTCCTGTATCTAAGAAACCATCATCTATTGGCGCTATTTCGGGATTAACTAATGTTTGTGGTATTGTTGGGTCGACAAATAGTACAACATATTCTTTGTCCCCTATTTCTGGCATAACTACATATTCTTGGACATCTTCTGTTCCTACTAAAGTATCTGTTGTCTCCGGACAAGGCAGCAACATAGTAAATGTTACTTTTGCTACGGGCTACACCACTGGAACCCTATCAGTAACTGCTGTAACTTCCTGCGGTAATTTAAGCGCTTCTCTGGTAATTAATTCTACCACTCCGGCTAAACCAGCAGCTATTTCAGGCCCGGTAAATGTTGGAAGTTATTTAGGAAGCACGTCTACTGTTAACTACAGTGTTTCTGCTGTTGCCGGCGCAAACGCTTATGTTTGGGTATTGCCTAGCGGCGTTACGGTACCGTCTGGTATTACCAATACTAATTCCATAGATGTTACTTATACGTTAGGGTTTACTAGAGGTGTTATTGGGGTAAAAGCGGCTGGAAATTGCGGAACGAGTCCGCAGGCAACGCTGGCAGTAAACGGCCTTTTGGCACGCGGTTCTCATAAACCGTCACAGGTTGTTGTAAAAGGTGTTACATGTTACGGATTAGCGGATGGAGAAGTTGCCATTAACACAGAAAATTCTGATAAAAAACCATTGACGTATGAACTCAACAATGGAATAGCACAGCAATCAAATATTTTTAAAGGATTGGCCGCCGGAAATTATATGGTGACAATTAAGACAGGCCAAACGGCAATAGAACAAGTGCCTTTTGTTATCAATCAGCCCAACAAGCTGGAGACAAAAGTTTTTGTTATAAATAATTGTACATTCCAAGACTCTAATGATGGTTATGCGGTTGTAAGCGCAACGGGTGGAATCGGAACATATAACTATATCTGTCATGAAACAGAAAGTAAAAATCAGGAATTAACCAATTTACATGTTGGCAGGTATTCGATAACCGTGCAAGATGATAATATGTGTAAAGCCTCATCGGAATTTACTATAACTAGTTCTGGCTTAAAAAATATTCCTTTCGATTTTGACTCAGTAAATTGTGTATTATATCCCAATCCTGCATCAAACGAATTGGGCATTTCTCTTAAAACTTCTCTTGAAAACTATTTATTAACAATAACATCTATAACCGGCAAAATTGTATTTAATGAAATATACGGACAAGCATTAATTGATGATATTAAATTGAATACTAGTGTTTGGCCAACAGGATATTATTTTTTAAAGATTATTGGAACTAACGGAAAAGTCCTACTAACCAAGCAAATCATGGTTTATCATTGATGATAGTATGTCTATAGGTTTAAAGGCAAATACTAGAAATAACCAGATTTAAATAAAACTTATGTTCCTTGATTAAGTTTATATTTTTAACTTGTTTCAATATTTTTTGTATATTTCTCTCTGATATATGGAATACAATTCTTCTAAAATAGAACTAATCAGTAGGCTTGATAATTTTGCTTCTAGACTTTCTAATATTGAAGATATAAATGAGCTTGCAAAAATTTGCGGGAAAATTATTGGCGAGATTGTTGAAGTTGAGTATTCGGGAATGTATATAATTCATCCGAAAACTGGAAAATTTTCATTAATTTTTTCTGTTGGATTTACTGCGGAGGAAAAAATGGAGGCGGAAAGAACGGCATTAGACAGACATCCGGGTTGGGTAATTAAAAACAGGAAAATACTACATACTCAAAATGAAGAGATCTCTTCTCATGTCGCATCTTCAGATAGTAAACGAAAAGTAAAAATACTTTCTCGTTTATGGCTTCCTATTTTGGTTAATGGTGAAAGTGTGGGTGCTTATGGCTTGTCTAGTTCAAAACCATATCGGTTTAATGATGAACATGTTGCATTATTGAGTTTTGTTGTTAATTTAGTTAGTGTAGTTTACGTAAATATTAAATTGAAAGCTGAGGAAGATTTGATTAAAGAAAATCTCGCCAAATCAATTATGGAATTAAGCACAGCCCAAGAAATGAAAATGAAATTTCTGGCAAATATGAGTCATGAAATAAGAACTCCGTTAAATTCAATTTTAGGCTTCATTCAGCTTTTATCACAAACTAAATTAAATTCAGAGCAATCCAAATACCTTAATGCTGCCATGTTATCTTCGGAAAATTTACTGTTATTGTTAAATGATGTCATGGATTTTTCTAAGATCGAATCCGGTCAATTAACTGTTAATAATAGTTTGTTTTCTATTAGAGAAGTGTTTGATTATATTTACAAGTCAAATTCACAAAAAATTAATAAAAAAGTTAGTTTGGATGTGGTTTTTGACAATTCAATTAATGAAGTTGTAGTAGGTGACAAGTTGCTTTTGACACAAGTTCTTTTGAATTTGATAACAAACGCATTTAAATTTACTAGTAAGGGTAGAATAAGTCTAGAAGCAAAACTAGTTTGTGAAGATGATTTAAGCCAGCAAATTTTATTTCTCGTTACTGATACCGGTTCTGGTATTGATAAATCTGATATCGATAAAATATTTGAACCTTTTAAGCAAATTGACGATAAAATAAATCGTGAACATGGTGGTTTTGGGCTTGGTCTCTCAATCGTAAAGAAAATAGTTTTAGTATTAGGGGGTGAAATTAATGTTAAAAGTGTTAAAGGCATAGGAACTAATTTTTTTTTCAAATTAAATTATAAGAGAATTAATTCAGGGCAAAAAATCAGTAAAGATGATGGGTCTAATAAAAGAGTTTTTGATTCTGTTACCTCTGCATATAAAATTTTACTGGTAGAAGATGAACCATTAAATAGGCTTCTGGCTCAAACCTTATTAGAAAAAAATGGTTTTATTGTAGATGAAGCAACTAACGGTTTAATGGCTTTAGAGATGCTTAAGAAAAATACGTATGATCTCATTTTAATGGATCTGCAAATGCCAAAGATGGATGGTTTAACTGCTGCAAAAATTATCAGAGATGACTTGAAATTGAATACGCCTATTATTGCATTAACTGCAAATGCTATTAAAGATCATTACGTGAAAAGTATGGGTTTAGGTATAAAAGATTTTATCACTAAGCCTTTTGATATTAATAATTTAAAGGGTAAAATTTTAAAAAATATTAAATTATAAGTGTTTTTAATTCCTTTTACTTTATTTTTTTCCGTTAGGCGGAAAATATTTTGTTAAAAAAAATTAACAGCTTTTAATCATTTAAATTTGTCAAAGTATATTTGATCATTT
>CAIXZI010000687.1 GCA_903923915.1 uncultured Bacteroidota bacterium | reverse complement strand
ACTTATTGATTTTTTGTAAATATTATTTTCTTATTCTTAATATTTTACTATGATCTAGTTTAAAACGAAATGGTAAAAAATATTCTTTTTTTAAAGAAAATAAAACTTAACTTGGATTAATTATTGCTTTAATTTGTAGAGTTCTTTCGAAGATTTGGTAACTTTTATTGAAAGAAAAAACAGATAAATTATTTAGTTATTTAAGTGAAAAATACGATTATGTAATTGTTGATACCCCGCCTATTGGGTTAGTAACAGATGGTATTGTACTAGCCAAATACTCTGATGTAAATATTTATGTAATAAGGCAAAATACAACCCGAAAACAACACCTTCAATTTATTAATAAATTATACGAAGAAGGAAAAATTAAAAACATAGGTATTGTATTTAATGCCGTAAAAATATCTTCTTCCGGATATGGCTATGGGTACGGTTATGGCTATGGGTACGGTTATGGCTATGGGTACGGTTATGGCGAAGAAAATGAAGGCAAAAAGAAAAATAGATGGCAGCGTTTGTTGAGTAAAAAACCTTCTGTTTAATTTTTTTATATAAAGTTGATTGTAAGCGTGGCAGAGTTAATTAATAAAATTAAAAATAGTAAGCTAAAAACTTATTTTACAGAAGGCCACAGCCGCAGCATTAAAGCTAAAAAAAACATACTTGCTTCTGTAATCATAAAAGGCATAAGCATTCTTACCAGTTTTGTACTTGTACCACTTACTATAAATTATCTTACACCCGTTAATTATGGCATTTGGCTTACGCTGTATAGCATTATTAGTTGGTTTGGTTTATTAGATATTGGTTTAGGAAATGGCTTACGAAATAAATTTGCAGAATCTATTGCAAGCGGAGATAAAAATGCTGCCCGCATTTATTTAAGTACAGCTTATGCTATACTTGGTCTTATTATGGGCTTTGCCTGTCTTGTTTTTTTAGTGATTAATTATTATTTAAACTGGGCAACTATTCTTAACGTAAACCCTCAAAAAGCAATAGAATTAAGTAAAGTAACCATTATTATTTTTGGTTCCTTTTGTATGCAGTTGGTAGTAAAATTAATAAGCTCTGTTTTACTAGCCGATCAAAAAACAGCCGTAACAGGGGCTTTAAACACTATTGCCAGTTTATTATCATTAATAGTTATTTATATTTTAACTAAAACAACATCAGGCTCATTAGTATATTTAGCTATAACAATAGGCACTATAAATGTAGTTGTACCGCTGGTAGCTAGTTTTTGGTTTTATCAAACACATTATAAAGATTATGCCCCTGCTTTAAAGCATGTAAATTTTAAATTTGCAAAAAAATTAATGAATGTTGGTCTTATGTTTTTCCTTTTTCAATCAACGGCTTTAATTGTAGTAGCCACAGATAACATTATTATTTCCAGATTATTTGGTGCAGCAGAAGTAACGCCTTATAATATTGCCCTAAAATATTTTACCCCCGTAACGCTTGTATTTACTATAATTTCTGCTCCTTTGTGGGGTGCTTATACCGAATCGTTTGCAAAAAATGATATGGAGTGGATAAAAAGAATTACCGGTAAAATGTTGCGTGTATGGTTACTGATGTTTTTTGCCATTGTACCTATGATTATATTTTCTCCATTTGCCTACGAACTTTGGGTTGGGAAAGAAATTAAAATTTCGACAGGATTAACCGTTTGGATGGCACTGTACGTTTTACTTGCATCGTGGAATCAAATATTTGGCAATTTTATTAACGGTGTGGGCAAATTACGCGTAGGGTTTTACGTTTCTATTTTTACAGCTATCATTAATATCCCTCTGTGTATTTTTTTAGCTAAATATACCAATTGGGGCGTATCAGCTATTATAGCGGCATCTTGCATTTCTTTAATACCAGATATTATTTTAATGCCTATTCAATATTTAAAAATCATTAATATTACGGCCACCGGCATTTGGAACAAATAATTGTATGCAACATATAGAATATATAAAAGATAAAGAACAAATTTTGGCTATTGTTATCAGT
>CAIXZI010000686.1 GCA_903923915.1 uncultured Bacteroidota bacterium | reverse complement strand
GTTTAGCCGAAGAAAAATTGTCTGCTATGCAGGAAAATTATCTTGCCTTTATGCAAAATTTAGGTAAGGTGTATGCTCAGATGAAAGAAGTTGCATTGCGCAACAAGCAGGCCTGGCAAGGTTTATCGTACCGAGTGGCCTATGAAAGTATTTTGAAAAACGGTTATACTTTACCTTATAAAAAAATACTTTTTTGCGGGTTTAATGCAGTCAACTTAGCGGAAGAAAAAATAATTTCTTTTTTAGTAGAGAATAATTTAGCGGAGATTTTGTGGGATGCTGATACGTATTATGTAAAAGATGAAGCACAAGAAGCCGGAAGTTTTTTACGAAAACATTTTGCGCATTATCCAAAACAAAACAATTTTATTTCGGATGCGTTAACAACAAGCGCCAAACACATTGAAATTACAGGTGTTGCAGGTCGAATGGCACAAGTCGCCGCCGCTATGCAGGCGTTAAATAAAATTTTAGAAAACGATACTCAACTCCAAAGAACAGCAATTGTTTTAGCTGACGAAACTTTATTGTTACCTGTATTAAGTGCATTGCCCGAAAAAATAAATGCGGTAAATATTACACTGGAATATCCTGCACACATTACGCCGCTGTATGGTTTGTACGAAGAAATTATACAAACACATCTAAACAAAAAACCTGATGACGCATTTTATTTTAAAGATATTTTATCTATTCTTTATAATCCTATTGTTGCCACGTTTGTAAATGATAATGTTGCTTTGCATAAAGCCATCAAAAAAATAAATCAAAGTAATATTATTTATTTACGTACAGACTTGCTGAAGACCTGGCTGGGAAGCACCTTTGAAGATATTGCGTTTTTGATATTACCTTTTAGTTCTGTAGAAGATTTTGTTTCGCGTTTATGTAAGTTCAACGAAAAATTAATTCGAAAAACGTATGAAACAAAAAATCGTTCCTTAGAATTAGAAACTGCTCTTATCTTTCAGCAGCAATTAAACACCTTGCAACAAGCTCTTTTAAATTATCCGCAGACAAGTTTAAAGGCTCTGAAAATATTGGTTAGACAAACACTGGCTCCTAATGGAATTCCGTTTTTTGGAGAACCCTTAAGCGGTTTGCAAATTATGGGTGTGCTTGAAACACGTACACTTGATTTTGATAATATTATTATGCTTTCTGTAAACGAAAATGTTTTACCGGCAGGGAAATCGGGCGCATCTTTTATTCCGGATGATTTAAAACGTTACCTGCAAATGCCTTTGTATGGGGAGAAAGATGCCATTTATGCATATCACTTTTATAGGTTATTGCAACGCGCCAACAATGTTACATTAATTTACAATACCGAAACCGATACCTTTGGTAAAGGAGAAAAAAGCCGATTTATAACTCAACTTTTATCTGAATTAAAGGATAAAAACAAGCAAGCAAGTATTGAAGAGAAAATTTTATCATTGCCTGTAAGTCAGGGACAGCAGGAGTTTGAAGTCCACATAAAAAAAACGGAATCTGTTTTAAACAGACTAATTGAGAAAACGCAAACAATAGATAGAGGTTTATCGCCAACATCGTTAAATACATATAAGGAATGTGAGCTTAAGTTTTATTACCGATTTATTGCAAATATTAAAGAGCCTGATGAAGTATATGAAAACATGGAAGCATCTGCTATTGGAAATATTATTCATGAAACACTAGAGAATATTTACAAACCTTTTGTAGATAAAGTGCTGACTAAAGAAAACATTTCTGCTTTGGAAAAATTATATCCAAAAGCTGCGGAAGAGGCTTTTATAAATTATTATAAAGAGCCTGTAAATGAAAATGGCAAAAAAACAATTGCATTACACGTTATAAAAAAATACATTGCTAATTTATTAGTGCACGAAAAAGAAACCATTGAAGAACTTGAAAAGAAAAAAGAAAGTATAACAATAAAACATCTTGAAAAACCATTAACGGCTGAAATAGCTGTAAAAAAAGGTAATTCTATCATAAAAATAAATTTAAGCGGAACAGTTGATAGAATTGACTTTACACCAAGTGCGTTTAGAATTATCGATTATAAATCCTCTGTAAAAAAAGAATACGATAATTTTAACATAGAAAATTTAAACGAAGTTTTTACAGATACTAAATACAGCAAAGTATTGCAGCTATTAGTTTATGCCTGGCTTGCCTGGAAAAATAACATTGCACCTGCAGAAAAAATAAGCGCGTGTATCATTCCGTTTAGAGCGCAAGAACGCGTTTATAAAATTACGATGGATAAAAAACCGTTGATCTTAAGTGATGATTTTCTGTTAGAGTTTGAAGATAAACTATCTGCTTTTATTTCGGGCATGTTTAACCCAGCAACAAATTTCAACCCCACCGAAGATTTAGAAACTTGTGAAATGTGCGCCTATCAAAGTATTTGTAGTAGAAATTAGAAGCAATGAAGTCAGCAAGTTTAAGTGAATTAAAAAAAGAGTTACAGGAAATTCCGCAAAAGGAATTGATAGAATTATGCGTAGCACTTGCCAAATACAAAAAAGACAACAAGGAATTTTTAGGCTATTTATTATTTGAAGCGCACGATAAAAATGCTTTTGTAAAAGAAGTAAAGGCGGAAATTGACGAGCAAATGACATTACTTCAAACTCAGTCAAATTTATATTTTGTAAAAAAAGGTTTGCGTAAAACACTTCGTATAATTACCAAATACAACAAATACATTAACGACAAAGCTTTGAGCGCCGATTTGCTTATTTATTTCTGTAGCAAACTTAAACGCTCCGGTATTCCATATCATAAAAGTCAGTTAATTGTAAATATGTACGAGCAACAGCTTAAGAAAATAAATGTACTTATCAATTCGTTACATGAAGATTTGCAGCAGGATTATATAAACGATTTGGAAAAACTCAGTTAAAACTACCTCTTTTTTTCCTTTATTTTAAAAATCTGATTGAACTTAAATTCTATGCCCTCATCGGGCTTGCTGGCAGGAGATTGCAACAAATATCCATCCGGGCTAATTAAATAATAAACCGGCATACTTTTTACATTATATTGTTCTATAAGTTTTTTGTTTTTTCCTCCATATAAAATTGTCCATTTATAGGTGGGATTTTGTTTAATGAAGCCTTTAAAATTTAATGTGTCATCATCGGTGCAAATAGAAACAAACATTACTTTATCTCCATATTTTCTATATAGTTGTTCTTCTTTTTTTAACTCCTGCATACAATCACTACATGTTGTAGCAAAGAAATTAAGATACAAATAACGCGCTTTAAAATTAGTTAATCCAATCGTATCGTGTTTTATATTAGGTAATAAAAAGTTGGGCGCCATTTGTCCAACGCGCATATTTGTTATATTATGCAGAATATCAATGGCAATTTTTTTATGCTCGGGTATAGTTGTAACGGCAAGTAATTGCTCTATTATTTGTTTTATTTTATCTTTTTTATAATGAGGTGCAAAATATAAATCAGGCAAGGATTTTAGAATAACCAGTTCTCGTAACGTGTCATTTTTTAGGACAGGATCATTTTTTAATAGTTCATTGAGATGCTTGTATTCACCCTGTTCATTAATTGCATCTAAAATAAAGTTCCCGTTTTTACTGCTGATTTGCCTTTGAATATATTGTTTGAAATGCTGATTAAAAAAACTCATGTACTCATAATTAGTGTAATTAATAGGTTTACCAAGCAGGTATTGGTTTGCCAAATAAGAATGATGTCTGCCTGTATTTTCATTAAAGGATGCAAACGTATAATCTACATATGTTTTAAAATAACTTAGCTTTACTTTTTCGTAGCGTTTATTTATTTGCAATTGAAATGAATCTAATTTTTGATGAATTTTTTTTGAAACAAAAGATTTATAATTTTTCTCCCAAAAAACATCAAAGCAATTATTAAAATCTATAATGCGTGCATTAAGCTCTGTGCTATCGCCGTTAATAATAAGATTTACATTTTGCTCTGTTCCGGTAGTAGTAAAGCGCGCACTGTCTTTTTCAGGAAATACAATGCCGTAGATAAAATTAGGTTGTACATAAATAGTACCCAATAAATTATCGGTTTTAATTACGGCTATCTGCGTATTTTTAATATTTAAAATAAGTTCAAAATTCCCACGATCATCAACCGTATCAGAAGATTGTAAAGTTTGAGATTGCGTAATTAAATCATCATACAAATAAACCGAAATTTCTTTTCCTTTATGGGTAGGTGCAATACCTTTAATGCTAACGTTTTGCGCAAGAGACACACAAGAACTAAGAACCAAGAAGAAAGATAATATTCTAAAAAACACTTTCATTATAGCTTAACGCTTTATTTTTAATAAAAGTATAAATTTTTAGCTAAGATTGTTTTTCAAAATATGTAATAGCGTTATCCAATCTTTTTAAAGAATCTTCTTTGCCAAATAACTCAAGCATTTCAAACAAAGCTGGTCCGCCACCCACACCGGTTATGGCAACTCTAAATAGTTGCATTACTTGTCCGGTTGGAATGTTTAATTTTTCGGAAACTGCTTTAAAAGCTTGCTCGGTTTCTACTGCCGTAAAACTTTGTATGCTATTAAATACAGTTTTTACTTCTTTTATAAACTCAAGCGATTGCGGATTTAAACGCTTTTTCAAAACCTCTGCATCATAAGCTGTTGGAGCAGTAAAAAAGAATGAACCTAAGTTCCAAAACTCGTTTACAAAATGTGCTTTTTCTTTTATTAATCTACAAAATCCAACGGCAAATTTTTTATCTACCGTAATGTTGTGCTCTTTAAGAAAAGGCATAAATAATTCTGCCAATTCTTCGTCTGATTTTTTACGAAGGTATTGTTGGTTAAACCATTTTGTTTTTTCTGGATCAAATTTTGCGCCCGCTTTATTAACGCGTTCGAAAGAAAACAGATTTATTAATTCTTCTTTCGAATAAATTTCCTGATTGTTACCTGCGTTCCAACCCAACATAGCCAGCATATTTATAAACGCTTCCGGAAAAAATCCATGTTCGCGGTAACCTGTGTAACTTTCTTTAGTACGCTCATCATACCAATTTAATGGGAACATGGGGATGCCCGATTTATCACGTTTACTAAGTTTACCGTTTCCATCCGGTTTTAAAATTAACGGAAGATGCGCCAGTTTTGGCATTTGCTCTTCTAACCCCAAATAACGATAAATTAAAATATGTGCTGGTGCTGATGGAAGCCACTCTTCGCCACGTACAGCATGAGAAATTTTCATTTCAATATCATCAACAATATGTGCCAAATGATAGGTTGGCATACCATCACTCTTCAATAAAACTTTATCATCAACCTGAGAAGAATTTACAACCACCCAACCACGTATAATATCATTAAAACGAATTTCTTCATTGCGCGGAACTTTTAAACGCACCACATAAGGCGTGCCTGCATCTAATAATTTTTTAACCTCATCTTCGCTAAGCGTTGTTGAGTTGCGCATATTTTGACGAGAAACTGCATTGTACTGCGGAGCCACAACCTTAGCAGCTTCCAAACGTTTACGCATTTCATCCAATTCTTCGGTAGTATCAAAAGCGTAATATGCGTGTCCGCTTGAAATTAATTTATCAGCATACTTTTTATAAACGCCAAGTTCTTTACGCTCGCTTTGACGATAAGGCGCATACGGACCATCACCAAAACCAACACCTTCGTTTGGCTCTATACCGCACCATTTAAGGGCATTAATAATATATTCTTCGGCACCATTTACATAACGGGTTTGGTCGGTATCTTCAATACGCAAAATAAAATCGCCGCCATGTTTTTTGGCAAACAAATAACTAAATAAGTCTGTGCGCACGCCGCCCATATGTAAACCACCTGTTGGACTTGGGGCAAAACGTACTCTAACTCTTGGTTCACTCATAAAATAATTTTTGCAAATATAAGCTAAATGGGTAATTTAAAGTCTTAATTTTATTTATGAAACTTAGAAGCATTTTGTCCCTACTATTTCTTTTGTTTTTTTCCGCTTTATCTACGGCAAATCAAAAAGCAGATTCTTTGTTAAATAAATTAAAAGAAAGTCAGAACGATACCTCACGTTCTAAAACGCTACGTTTACTTACCGCAGAATTTTCAAAAAAAGATGGCAAACAAAGTATTTTATATGCACGCGAAGGTTTAAAATATGCAGAAATAAGTCAGCAAAAAATTCAAATAGGATATTCTTATAGAACCTTAGGTAAATTATTTTTTGATGCCGGAATTAATGATTCTGCCCTTGTAAATTTTAATAAAGCCATTTTATATTTTGATGAGAAAGCAGATTTCAAAATATGTATTACGCTTTTAACCAACATAGCTACTGTTTATTTTTATGAAAACAATTACAACAAATCTTTAGAGTATTTTTTTAAAGGATTGCAAATTGCCGAACGAGCAAATTCTTTAAAAGATATAGGTACTACTACAGGTAATATTGGAAATATTTATAAAGAACAAGGCAAGTATGATGAAGCACTTGATTATTATAAAAGAGGTTT
>CAIXZI010000685.1 GCA_903923915.1 uncultured Bacteroidota bacterium | reverse complement strand
TCCTTTACTTGCCTTTAAACCCTTAAAATGGATTGGTATTATTGGAATGGTTGGATACCGATTTACATCAGAAAAAAATAGTAATTTAAATTTTAATGGTATTTACTACTCGTACGGTGTTTGGCTTGATGTAAGGCAAATTATACGAGACTGTAACTTCTATTTGATTAAAAAACGTAAGTATAAAAAGCAAATAGCGCTTTTATAATTGAGTTAAGACAAAAAAGGGTTTCTTATTTTTTCGCTTCTTTAACAATGCCCATTTTCCAAAGTTCGTATAAATACATTCTTTTTCCTTTGTAGTTACAAATTACAAAAGCATCTGGCACCGCAATTTTTCTAACTTGTTCAAGGGCTGTGGTTACCTCACTAAAGGTTTTATATTCTTTATTAAGCATAAAACGCGGCATATCATCAACCATAATTTTTTCGGTTTTACCATACTCTTTTACTTTTTTATAATCCACACTACGGTTAAGCCTATGGGCAGCCACTTGTATTTTATACGTTAAACCTTCAATGGTTTCATTACCATTATCATTTGTATTACTTGTGCCATTTGTGTTAGTAAGCAACGTATCTGCTTTTTTGCCTTTAAAGTTTACGTCTTTTATTTTGAGAAGATATTCTTTAGCGTTTACAGTTTCTATCATTTCTGTTTGTAAAGCAGTATCAAGTCTCCATGTTATTTTATAATCTTTGCCCAAAGGCAGCACAATTTGATAAAAACCGCTTGCTGCATTTGATTTGTATTTTTTTAATCCGCTACCATCAGCTACTTCAATAGTGCCTTCAGCAGGCTTACCATCAAACAATACGCTGCCTTTAACAACCATCATGGCGGGCATAACTCCTGTAATGCCGGGCTCAACAACATATAAATCGTTATCGCCAAAACCATCGGGCTTAGAAATACCATAATACCCCTTATCTCCTCCCGGAGAAAGTGTGTAATGTATGTCATCATCGGGTGTGTTAATTGGATAACCTATGTTTTCGGACGCAGAAAAACTAGAATCTATCGGGTTTAAGTACGATTTAAAAACATCGTAACCCCCCATACTGTTATGCCCTTTTGAACTGAATAAAAACAACTTTCCATCTAAATGAATAAATGGATCGTCTTCATCTTCAGGCGTGTTAATTTTATCGCCAAGGTTTTGTGCAATGCCCCAGGTGCTATCAGCTTGTAAAATTGATTTATAAATATCTTTTCCGCCAAAACCACCCGAACGGGAGCTTGAAAAATAAAGTGTTTTACCATCGGGAGATAAAAAACAATTATCTTCCCAACTTACACTATTTACACCGCCTATAAGCTTGTAAGGTGCGCTCCATTGGTTGCCGCTTAATTTACTCATGTAAATATCTCCGTCATCTTCCTGGCTATCTCTCGAAAAAAACAAAGTTGTTCCGTCATAAGATATAGATAGCGCTTCATCATTATTACTACTATTAACAGCGTCAATGGCCATAGGTTTTGTCCAAACATCATTTACTTTTGTGCTTGTAAAAACATCTTCGTAATAAACGCCGTTTTTATCAGGTTCGTTATAGGCATTTTGCAAGCCACCAGTGCTTAACTCACCTCTGTATGTATAAATAAGTAAAGTATCATTTACATCAACATAAGGTGAACACTCAGAAGCCTTCGTATTTATGACATCTCCAAGGGTAGTAATTTTTACATTGATTGGATTTGCAACTAAAATTTTGGCGTTTTTAATGTTACTGTTTAGCTGATCTATTTCTTTTTGCTGCGATTCGCCCAATTTTTTATTTTTTGACATGTATTTGCTCAAATAATCTGAAGCTTCATGAAATTTATAGTTAAAGAAATAAGCTTTGGCAAGTTCAAGTTCTATTTTATCTGCTTTTTTATTTACCGCATAAATATCTGTTAAATATTGAAGCATAAGCGGGTGCTTATCCGGCCTGGTAGCGTAGCAAAGTGCCGTAAAATATTTTATTTTATTTTCGCTGGGATGCTTTGCCAGTAATTTTTCAAAAATAGGTAATGCCAGTTTGTAGTTTTTTTGATCAAATAAATATTGGGCATTTTAAAGTTGAGCTTGTTCTGTAGGGCTTATTTTCCTTTCTTTTACAGGCTGCTCTTGCGCGTAACCAACTGAAAACAGAAAAAAAATGCAGTTAAGATATATGAATAATCGCTTCATCGTTAATTTTTAATTATACGTCGAAATTACATAAAATAAACAAAAACGAACTCGCTAAACTTAAATATAATCTGAAGAAAGAGTTAAATCTATTTAGCCGCTAAAGCAGCTTCTACTTTAGCTTGTAATTCTTTACCTCGTAGGCCTTTATCAATAATCTTACCTTCTTTATCCAGTAAAATGGTAAAAGGAATGGCATCAATACCAAACATTTTAGCTACCTGATTATCCCAACCTTTTAAATCGCTGGCATGATTCCATATTAAACCATCTGCTTTAATGGCTTTCATCCATTTTTCTTGGTTATCATCTAACGATACGCTGTATATTTCAAAACCTTTGGCATGCAATTTTTTATACATAGCCACCACATTTGGATTTTCTTTACGGCACGGACCGCACCAGCTTGCCCAAAAATCTATCAAAACAACTTTGCCTTTAAAAGAAGATAAACTTAATGCTTTGCCTTCGGGAGTAGTTAAAGTAAAATCGGGTAAAGCACTGCCAATGGCTAATTTGCCAGCTTTTTGTGTTTGAGCCTCAAAAGCAGCAATATCTCTTTTAAGATTAGCCAAGTATTTACTGCTTGGGTATTTTGCTGTAAGTGCAACATCAACTTCTTTATATAAGTTTAAATATTTATTAGGATTTAGTTGTTGGATGCCTGCCAACACAGCAAGAGAGGTCTTGTTTTTTGTTACCAATGCAGAAAAACGTTCTTGATATGCATCAATCAGTTTATTATAAATATCGCCAAAAACTTTGTTTAACGAATCCATACGCACCGAATCCATTTTGGTAGTGCCCACCAATGCCTGAAACGCTTGTTGCATGCTATCAGTACGTTGTTGAATTTCTTTGCCCAGCACATTAAATTCTAAAAACACCTTGGTATCTTCAGATCCTTCGGCTTTATAGGTATTGCCAATATTTTTATAATCGCCAGTTAGGGTTATTTTTTGAGTAGAATCTAAAACCAACATAGCAAAATTTTGTTCGGTTGCTTTT
>CAIXZI010000684.1 GCA_903923915.1 uncultured Bacteroidota bacterium | reverse complement strand
GACATTTAGATAAAGAAGAAGATACTACTTGGCTTGGTGTTGCAGTTATTGAAGCCTATTTAGGAATAGGTTTAGGTGCTATGATGACAAAAAAACTAATAGTTTTTGCTCAAGAGAATAATATACCTGTTATTAAATTAGCTGTGGATAATAATAATCAATCTGCCATTAGTTTGTATAAAAAATTAGGTTTTTTGTTACAAGAAAAAAAAGAAGGCTTTAGTTTTTATAGTATATCTCTTTAAACATTGATGTCATTGCGAGCGAAGCGCGGCAATCTCATAATTATAGCGATTGCTTCGTCGTTCCTCCTCGCAATGACATTGGATTTAACTGTGCTGTAAAACAATTTCTATAAAGGCTTTTATTTTCTCTATTTCATTAGGAGAAAATGTAGTACAATCTTCATCGTTTTTAAACCAGGTAACTTGTCGTTTAGCATAATTACGGGTGTGTTGCTTAATTAAATCAACCGCCTTATCTAAACTAGTTTTATTATCAAAATAATCAAACAGCTCTTTATACCCTACCGTGTTTAATGCATTCAGATTTTTGTATGGATAAAGACGTTCAGCTTCTTTCAATAAACCATGTTGCATCATAACATTAACGCGCTTGTTTATTTTTTCATAAAGCACTTCTCTATCCTCGTTAATGAAAATTTTAATAGTATTAAAATTACGCTCAGCTATTTTATTTTTTCTAAGTGATGAATACGGCTTACCAGTAACCAAGCAAACCTCTAAAGCACGCATTAAGCGTTGTGGGTTATGTATATCTGCCTTGTTATAAAAATCTATATCTTTTTCTTTTACCTGATTTTGCAGCCAATCTAACCCCAATAAATTATATTGCTCGATAATTTGTTGCTTAATTTCTGCATTGCTTTCTATGCCCTCATCAAAACCTTTACACACAGCATCAATGTATAAACCTGTGCCACCACACATAACTACTATATCATGCTTGATAAATAATTCATCCAGTTTTTTTATGACTTCGCGCTCATAATCTCCGGCGGTATAATTTTGTTGTATAGATATGTAATCCACAAAATGATGTTGCACACCTTCCATCTCCTGTAAAGTAGGCTTTGCCGTACCAATGCTCATTTCCTTATACAGTTGCCTGCTATCTACCGAAATAACTTCGGTACTATAATGTTTAGCAAGTTGCACACCTAAGACAGTTTTACCAACAGCTGTAGGGCCACATATAATAAGCAAATGTTTTTGCATATTATTTAATTGCTTTGTTTAGCATATTTAAAGCCATATCTGCCGCCATGTGTATGTTGCGCACTCTATCGTTTCCAAAAATAAATTTATGGGCTGTTACATCTGTTTTTGTTGCGATGGCAATGCAAACCGTACCAATAGGTTTATCAGGTGTTTCGCCTGTTGGGCCTGCAATGCCTGTAGTAGCAATTGCATAATCGGTATTAAACTTCTTTAAAATACCGCTTGCCATTTCTTTAGCGCATTCAATAGATACAGCTCCGTACATTTTAAGTGTTTCAGGATTAACATTTAACTCCGCAATTTTAATTTCATTTTCGTAAGCAATAACACTTCCTTTATAATAAGCAGAACTACCTGCAATAGATGTAATTAAATGAGAAATATAACCGCCTGTACAACTCTCTGCCACTGAAATGGTTCTGTTTTTTCTAATTAAAGCCT
>CAIXZI010000683.1 GCA_903923915.1 uncultured Bacteroidota bacterium | reverse complement strand
GTATAATACCATTAACATATGTGACGGAAATCTAGCTAATACTTTTACAAAAGTTGATAGTTTAAACATTAATGTTTTATACCATGATAATTTCCAATCTCAAACTTTTCGGGGTAGTTTATTTAATACAAAAAAGATAACTGTTAAAGCAAATGAAACCTTATATATTCTTGTTAATCATATTGAGGGGCCTGATGTAGGCCATGTTATTGACTTACAATCTTGTGATTATTCCTATATATTTAAGACTACTAAGGGGCATAACGAATTGGATACGCTAAGGCCTCATATTACTACTATTTTACAAAAATTTAATTCTATTGCTGGGAAGATATGTAATAAGGGTGCTGGTTATAAATTGGGATATTCAAATTTTTTAGGTACAGTAATGTCTACTGCTAATTATTCGATTGGCTCGCTTGATTCTGTGAGTTTATTGCATTCGCAAAAAGTAAGGAGATTCGATTCTTTGGCCGGTAAATTAACCTTTAGTACGAACAACTTTTCTGATACGATAAATATTACCACATATAAAAAGGGGGATGTATTAAAAGTACGAAATAAGTATGAATTTCTTTTCGATTTTAAGGTTGCAAATAAGGACAGCACATTAAAAGACACCTTAAAGTCAATTAAAGAGATTGCCAATGGGCTTACTTTATTAAAAGATACTTTTTTTATTAATTATAAGAATGCCGGTTATCAGGCCTATAAAAAAGCGAAAAAAAAATTAACTACTTCTTTCGTAAAAAATAGTAATATTGTTGTAGTTAATTCTTCTAGTAGGGAAATAATTAAAGACCCTGAACTAAAATTTTATAGGGTTAACCTCAAAAAATATTACAAAGCTGATCTTGTTGATACGTTAGGAGTGTATCATTTAAAAAAGGCGGATTTAAGAAGGATGTGTATTAAATGTAATAAGATCGGTTTCAAAGATTTTTTGGGTAAAATGGATTTTAATTCTTGTTTTAATAAGGGTGACACTTTTTATTATTTTATTTTTTTAGACCCAATATTGCCAGGCGATGTTTTTGTTTTAAATGACGTTTTGTTTTATCCTAATTCTGCTTGTTTAAAATCGGCTGCATTTAAAGAATTAGATCGTCTTGCTTACTATTTAGAAAAAGTTAGATATAACTTGAAGATCAAAGGACACACGCAAGGTAATCATAGAATTAATAATGTTGGCGCTGCTATCCCTATGGAAATGCAGTTTAGAGGTTCTGCACGAAAACTTTCCTTTAGAAGGGCAAGTGTTGTTTTAAATTATCTCACGAAAAAGGGAATAGATCGATCCAGATTAATTGCCAAGGGTTATGCAGGCAGAAAAGCCAAAGTAAAGCACCCAGCGAATGATGAGGAACGCCAATTGAACATACGGGTGGAGTTTGAAATTTTAAACGAAAACTGAAAAAACTACTTAATATTTCCAAATTTTGGAAAAAATTAAATAAATTTAAACTAAAATCAAAAATCAAATTACAAGTTACTAATTTAGAGTAATTAATTTCTTAAATATGGAAAAACATATCGCTCTTATATTGCTTTTTGGATTTTTAAACCTATCTAGCTTTTCTCAAAATGCTCCTTCTGTGAAGGATACTGTTAAAAGCACAAAGGTTTTAGTAGATTCTATTAATTCAAAAGTTGTATTACAAGACACCCTGCCCGAACCTGGGGTTGCTGTCTCACCTTCCGTTCTAAGATTTAACGTTAAGCCCGGTTTAACGCAAACAAAAACTATTAAAATTACAAATGATACTAAAAGGAGTTACAATTTTCAGATTGGTTTTCAAGACAGTGGAGCCGGAGCTGATGGTGTTACTGAAGTGGCTGTAGATAAATATTCTATGTTTGCATTAAGTAAATACGTAATTGTTTCTCCTACATGAATTGAATTGAAGCCAAGACAAAGTAAAACCCTAACTATTACTTTAGATATACCTGCTGGTGATTCTATGGCAATAAGTATGTGGACAACATTGTTTTTAGATCAAATGTTTGAACGAGCTAAGCTGGAAGTGCCTAACCCTTCAAGCACTACTATGGCTCTTGGAATTACTAATGGTATTTCTTTTGGCATAAACATATACCAAAATCCTCCAAACGTAACCATTAATAGTGTTGATATAGTAGCTATGAATTATGAAAGTGCAAAAAACCAAATTTACATGAAAGCAAAGAATACAGGTACTGGTATTGGCTATTGTTTATATTATTTGGAACTTACTAATTTAATTACTGGAAAAGTACATAAATTAAAGGTTAAGCAATTTCCTATTTTGCCTGGTTTTTCGAAAGAACTAATTTTTGATCTTCCTAAAGAAATTGAAAAGGGCCCATATTCAGCCTTGGGTGTTCTAGATTTTGGTAATAAAGAAGAATTACATACTGCTGAGATGGAATTTAAAATTAAATAGACCTAATACATTACAATTAATAGAATATTTTTTAATAAAATTGGACATATTTGTATACAACTTATTTAATTTGTAATATTGTTTATAGTCAAACTGAAGTGTACTGTTTTATTATAGTCTTTATATGGATAAATTAAAAGTATTTTTGATTGAAGATGATTTAGTCTACAATTCTTTGTTGGAGAATTTTCTTCAGCAATATGGTAATTTAGATATAAAGGTTTTTTTTAATGGTAAAACTGCAATAAAGGATATTAAAGCTAATCCTGATATTTTAATTTCAGATTACCATCTGCCCGATGTAAAGACTGACGATTTAATTCAAATGTATCGAAATTTAAGCCCATTAACTAAGATACTAGTTATTTCGAAAGAAGACAAAATGGATATAATAGCTAAATTGCTTAAATCCGGAGCGGATGATT
>CAIXZI010000682.1 GCA_903923915.1 uncultured Bacteroidota bacterium | reverse complement strand
ATTAAAGGCATTAAAGATTCTGTTTGTTATTTAACCCGTTATAAATGGGAAGGGCAATATTATGTAGACACCGCCATTGTAAAAAAAGGCGTATTTACGTTTAAAGGTAAAGAACCGCTTGAAAAAGGCTTGTATTCTGTGCTTAGAAGCAATAAAAGTTTTATTTATTTTGATTTACCTATAGAAACACAAAAATTTTCGATTACAACCGATACAGTTGATATGTATAAAAACATGAAAATTGTAGGATCACCAATAAATGAAGATTTTAGGCAGTTTGTAGTAGTTATGTCAACTAATTATAAAGAGGCTTACGATTTTGAAAAAGATATAAAAGCCCGCAAAGATGCTGATTCTACTAAGTTAATTCGTGAAAATAAAACCAAACATTTTGAAGAAATTAAAAAATACCAAAAAGATTATTTAGCAAAAAATCCAAACACCTATTTAAGCACAATCATTCGTTTACAAAATGATGTTGATGTACCACCTGCGCCAAAGGCTTCAAACGGACGTAAAGATTCTTTATGGGAATATAGCTACTACGTAAATCACTATTGGGATGGCATTCCTTTAAACGATATTGGAACTGTAAATACCAACAAACTTTTTTACAATAAACTAAAAACATATTTCGAAAAAACATTAATACAAGCACCTGATACCCTTATTAAATACGCCGATTGGCTTGTAAAACAAACAGCTGGTAATAAAGAAATGTTTAAATACATGGTTTATTACATGACAAAAACCAGCGAAGACTCTAAAATAATGGGGCACGATGCTGTGTTTGTTGATATGATAAACAAATACTACCGCACCAATAAAGCCTATTGGGTAGATGAAAAAACAAACAAAAAAATTATTGAACGTGGCGATATTTTAGAGCCGCTTTTGTTAGGTAACAAAGCCCCTGAAATGAATATGATTGATACTACCGGTGCAAAAACCATTAAAAAACTGGGCATAGATACCATTACCAGCAGCGAAAGACTTACTACTGTTTTTACAGATAATTACACTGCACTACAAAAATTATTCGTCCCGCTTTATAGCATAAAAGCAGATTATACCGTAGTTATTTTTTGGGATGTAGATTGCGGGCATTGCCAAAAAGATATTCCTAAGCTAAAAGAGATTTATGATAAAATGAAAGCTGAAGGCAAAAGCGTTGAAGTATATAGCGTTTATACCCATTTTGAAATTGAGAAATGGAAAAAATTTATCAAAGATCATAAACTTACTTGGTTAAACGTTTATAATGGCGTTCACTTAATCGATTTAAAAGTTAAGTTTGATATATATAGTACACCTGTAATTTACTTATTGGATAAAAACAAAGTAATTAAAGCAAAACGTATAGGTGTTGAACAGGTTGAAGATGTAATAAACAACCTTAGCAAAATAAAATCGTAATTTTTTTCTAGCCTATTTAATTACAAAGCCTGCCGAAAGATGGGCTTTGTGCATTTAACTCAAATGGTTAATACGCTTCATCAGTATTTTTGTAATTGCCTATAACTTTAAACATCTTTTTAGTTATTTTAGCCACTTAAACTTTTAGTATGATTTCATTAAAAAAATTAATTCTTCCATTTTTAATTATTAATTCTACACTTTTCATTGCCCAAACGCAAACATTTCCTTTAAATGGGGCGCCAAATAATATACACAGCTATTATGCCTTTAAAAATTGCACGCTTCATGTAGATGAATCTACCACCATAAATAACGCCACTTTAATCATTAAAGATGGTTTGGTGGTTGAAGCTGCAGAAAAAGCAAGTATTCCGCCAAGTGCTGTTGTTTACGATTTAAAAGGAAAACATATTTATCCATCGTTTATAGAATTGTATAGCGATTACGGTATGCCGGAGGTTAAAGCAACGCCACGCAGTTTTGGACCGCCACAGATGGAAAGCAATATAAAAGGTGCTTATGGTTGGAATCAGTCTATTAAAGCCGATAATGATGCTTACAAAACTTTTACTAATAATGATGCTAAAGCAGATGAGTTGCGTAAACTTGGTTTTGGTTTGGTGCTTACCTCCAATAAAGATGGTATTGTGCGTGGAAGCGGTGCAGTTGTTTTATTAAACACGCAAAAAAAAGAAAATGAAATTATTGTAAAAGATAAAGCTGCTGCATTTTATTCATTCAGCAAAGGAAGTTCTACGCAAGATTATCCTTCATCGTTAATGGGCGCTATTGCATTGCTTCGTCAAACTTATTTAGATGCGCAATGGTATGCAGCAAATAAAAATAAAACAGAGTATAATATTTCATTAGATGCGTTCAACTCTTTACAAACACTCCCTTCAATTTTTGAAGTAAGCGATAAATTGAACGCATTGCGCGCAGATAAAGTGGGCGATGAGTTTAAAACAAAATATATTGTTAAAGGCAGAGGCGATGAATACCAACGTGTAGACGATATTCAGCAAACGTTTTGTAAATATATTATTCCGTTAAATTATCCTGATGCATTTGATGTGGAAGATCCTTACGAAGCAGAGAACATTACATTAACCGAATTAAAACATTGGGAAATGGCTCCTGCAAACGCCAAATTTTTACACGAAGCAGGCGTAACTTTTGCATTAACAACTGCCGATTTAAAAGATAAAACCAAGTTCTTAAAAAACTTACACAAAGCCATTAAATATGGTTTCCACGAAAAAGATGCACTTAAAAGTTTAACCTCAACACCTGCCGAAATACTTGGCATGGCTGATAAAGTAGGTGCACTAAAAAAAGGTATGCTGGCTAATTTTATCATTACATCTAAAAATATATTTGAAGAAGATGCTACTATATACGAAAACTGGATTGGTGGAACACCTTATCGTTACAGCGATTTCAATATACCTGATTTGCGTGGTGAATATGTATTATCCTACAACAACAATAAATTTAAAGTAGAAATTGCAGGTATAGAAGTTGATAAACCAACTGCCACCATCATTTTAAAAGACACAACCAAAACAACTTTTGTAATTAATTTTAAAAACAACAATTTGGTTTTTAATTTTAATAAAGATACCACCACGCTTGATAGATTTGATTTAAACTACAACGCAAAAGATTCTTCGTTTACCGGTAAAATGCAATCATCAACCAGTGTTTGGTACGATGCAAACCTTGCAAAAACAGGTGCTTTGAAGGTTGTTGCAAAAGACACAGCTAAAACCAAAAAAGATAAAAAAGTAGAAGAGCCAACTTTTGGCGAAGTGTATTATCCGTTTTTATCTTTCGGTAAACCTGAAACGCACGAAAACATCATCAAGAAATTTAAAAATCGTTTAGATGCTATCTTAATTAAAAATGCAACTATCTGGACTAACGAAGCAGATTCTATTTTAACTGAAACAGATGTT